>JAHOYU010000085.1 GCA_019038625.1 Candidatus Latescibacterota bacterium
GACGTCACAATCAGCACAAGGCTGTCAAAGACTTTGGGAAAAAGAAAATAGATGGGCATTTAAAGAGGGGATGTTCGAATAAGGAATGATTTAGTGAGGAACATTCGAAGATGAGATGATTGGGTAGAGAATGTTCGAATGGGGAATGTTCGAAAAGGGAACGATTGGGAACAGAATGTAGAGTTGGCAATGTAGTAGCGATAATGCAGCCATCGATATTGCCGACATTGATAATCCAGACCTCGACAATAAAGACATCAATAATACAGAATAGAAGTTGATTCATCCCGGCGATATCTATTACTTCTTCTTCAACCCATGCCGCTTCATGATCTTCAGAAGACTGGAGTGGTCGGAAAGACCCAGTTCCCGCGCAGTATTGCTGATATGCCATTCGTTCCGCTCAAGTGCAGTGACAAGTATCCTTCGCTCGGCTTCCGCTTTCAATTCCTGGAAAGAGGCCCTTGCCGCACCCCTTCCGGCAGGACCTTCTGCCGGACTACCGACGGATGCTATCCCGGCATCGCTTGCCGCATGACTTCCGGACAGGCCGCCATGCAACACTTCTGCTGGAATATGCTCGATCTCGATCGAATCACCATCCGATGCTATCACCATCCGTTCGATGATATTTTTCAGTTCGCGGACATTGTTTCTCTTCCACTCATGATCCATAAGCGATTCAATTACTTCAGGAGCTACCTTCATCTCTCGCCGCCCGAACCGGGCACAGGTCGACCTGACGAAAAAACCTGTCAGTTCCGGAATGTCGGACAGCCTCTCGCGAAGAGGAGGCACATTCAAAATGTGCACATTCAAACGAAAATACAGATCCTGCCTGAAACGACCCGCTTCCACTTCGACTTCCAGATCGCGGTTCGTGGCGGTGACCACCTTCGCGTCCACAGCTATCGTCCTTTCGCCGCCTATTCGAGTCACCTGGCGCTGTTCCAGCACACGCAGCAGTTTCGCCTGAGCCGGCATCGGCAGTTCGCCGATCTCATCCAGGAACAACGTGCCTCCGGCGGCTCTCTCAAAGGCACCTCGATGCACCTTGTTCGCCCCGGTGAACGCTCCCCGTTCGTGCCCGAACAATTCACTCTCGATCAGATTCTCGGGAAACGCAGCGCTGTTTACCGCTACAAACGGCTTTTCCCCCCCCACTCCCATATCGTGGATATACTTTGCGACCAGTTCCTTTCCCGTTCCACTCTCTCCGGTGATAAGCACTGCACTTGGAATGGTGGCCACTTTCTCTATCCGTGAGCGAAGCGAAGCCATCGCCTGACTGGCACCAAACATTGTGGTCCCGGGAGTCTGTTCGTGCCTGAGCTGACTGACTTCTCTTTCGAGTTTCGCGTGCTCCAGCCCCTTCTCGATCTCCCACACCACTCTCTCCATCGCTTCGGCCTTGTCTATGAAACTGTAAGCTCCAAGTCTCATCGCCTGGACGCACCTGTCGTAATTTCCAGTTCCGGTATAAACGATCACCGGAATAGTCATTTCCATCTCCCGCATCTTTCCGAGAACATCGAACCCGGTCACTCCGGGCATCTCGAGATCGAGAATCACACAATCGACCGGCTCCCGCCCCATGATGTCCAGAGCTTCGCTCCCTCCCGTAGCTGCCATCGTATCGAATCCTCCGAGCCTCTTCAGGTCGTAGGCATACTGCTCCGCCATTGCGGGAATATCATCGACCACGAGTACCAGGATCATATTTCCTTTCCTTCCCCGGGCCGGCACCTCGCCGGCATCTCGATGCTGAACACGCTTCCTCTACCTTCCTCGCTGCTGACTTCTATCGATCCGTCGAGGTCCATTACCAGACGCCTCACTATCGAAAGGCCCAGGCCGGTCCCGAGTTCCCTGGTCGTATAGAAATCCTCGAATACCATATCCATCTTCTCCTCGCTTATTCCGCAGCCCGTGTCGCTCACCCGGAGGATTATGGACGGATCGGCTCCATCATCGTCATTTATACCGGTATGTACCGTCACTGTTCCACCCTCCGGCCCCAGGCTGCCAATAGCGTTGCCTGCGAGATTCTCCACTATCCTCCGCAGGGAGAGTGGATCGCCATGAACGAACGCCTCGCCGCATAGATCTTCAACCAGTTCCACGTTGCCTGCGACCCTGTAGTCAGCCAGCACGCGAGTGATAATATCATCGAGGTCCACATCCGTCTTCGCCACGGCTGGAGAGAGCCGGGCATAGTTGGACGCCAGTTTTTCGAGATAGCCGATACTCGAATCGACCGTTCCGCTTCTCTCTTCAAACACCTCCGGGAGTCTGGCAGGTTCATTTCCCGCCACTTCTTCGAGATGCCTGAAGACATTTCTTATAGGGGTCAGTCCGTTCTTGATATCATGATTCACCTGCCGGGCAAGTTCGCCCAGAGTGGCGCGACGTTCGGCGTCCCTGATCCTGACGGCGCTGGAGCGCAGCCGTGCCGTCATCTCACCCAGCACACGAGAAAGCGTCCCTATCTCATCGCCGCGCCCTACGTCGAACTCAACATCGAGCCTGTCCAGATCCAGTCCGGCTGTCCTGTCGGCAAGATCGATCAGAGGTCTGCTGATCATGGTCGACAGCCAGCTTACGAGAATCAGAGACAGCATTCCTGTCACGACAAGTATAAGGAGAAACCATTTGTCGATGCCGACCTTCAGATCGTCCAGTTTCGCCATCGAATGACTCGCCCTGAAAAACGCAGTCCCGGGACCTGAACGTGCCAGGTCTATGAAAGGTATTCCCATCTCCCTGACGATTGCTCCTCCAGAATCCCCTGTCTCTGTAGTATCTTGCCTGATCGTTTCGCCGGACACGGAAAACACACCCCGGGGGCAGACCAGTCTGACCATCAGATCATCTGCTGTCGCCAGTCGTCCGAGGAATGCCTCATCCACTTTCACACCACCCACGATCGTAAATTTCTTCCCGCCTATCGACAGGGATTCCATCCTCGTCAACACCATGAATGGCTCGTCGGGCGCTCTCACTTCGACGATCGCCATCTGACCTGGCACCACACTCAAAAGCTCTGTCAGGGCCTCGTCGATACGGTCATACTCGTTTCGGAAATGTCCCGAACTGATGATACGTCCCGACTGATCCTGTATCTGGAGCATCGAAAGCCCCGACATCTTCATCGCCCTGCCCGCATAATCGAGCAGGTATCTCCTGTCATCGCCCTGCCTGTCGGTCAATACGCGCCTGAACCTGTTATCGTCGGTCATCCCCTCCCCGAGAGTCTCGATCGACCTGGCGATCGACGCGCCCCGGGAATCGAGGTCTCCCGCTATGACTTCCATGAGTGATTCGACACGACCGCGATACTGTTCAGTTATTCTTCCTGTCATCTCGCCACGGATCAGCCAGCCCAGGATCACCACAGGCACAAGAACGGATATGAGGAATATGAAAAAAAGTCTGGCCCTGAAATTCATCTTACTTACATCTCCATCTGTCCCGCCCTTTATCCGGCCGGGATCTTCCCGTTCAATCGACCACCCGGATAATCCCGGAACGGCTGATCTCCAGATTCATCTTTCCCGACCTGAGTATAATGTGCGGCCTGGTCTCCAAAAGAGGCAGGATCGCATCTGACAATCCGCTATCGAGGCCTGACAGCCATTTGACATTTCCTATGATCATTCGCGACTGATAGCAGGGGTCCACCGAACTCAAAGGCAGACTGATAATATATGCGAAATCGTCACCATTGCCGATACGTCGGTTGAACTCGAGCCTACGAGCTCCTTCCGCCATTATACGCACCTTGCCTTCCAGACCGGGAAGCGCATCCTCCAGTTCCGGGCCTATCGGCCTGCGGTCGGTCGCCGGCGATATAAGCGCCACCAGCCTCTCGGATAGTTCCCTCGCGGTCTTCTGCCCGGACAGATAAACGATCTTCAGGCTCTCTGCAGAACTATCGGCCCCTTTCAATGCCAGAGGTGGCCATTTTACGATTCCAGAGAGATCTCCACATTCTTCAGCCCGATCCCACCAGTATTCTGCCCTTCTTCCTCTCGAGTCGACGCTTACAGCATCTCTCGCCAGTTTTTCACAGAAATCCATCGATAGACTTCCGCTTACTTCTCCCCAGCGAAGCCTGTTGACCCGTGAAGTCGAGAGGAGAAGATAGACCGATTCCCAGGGAAGAGGAATATCCGCCAGGCCATCCTGCCTCGATGCATAATCGATCACATCCGGATCCTCGGTGAGGATCAGGTCTACACCTCTGTCGAGAAGATCCCGACCGTCATTCGCCTCAGTATGGATGAATCGAATTACGGGGAGCCCATCGTCACGAATCGGCACAGCGACCAGTTCACCATCTTCAATATCACTTCCGCGCGCAAGTTCCTCCCGGTCCAATATCTCGTTCATAGACGAAAGCCCGGGCACGAGAAGCATGTAGGGCCCAGTGCCTGCCGGCCACAGGGAACGCTCCGAACGCTTTACGACTGAGAACGGCGGCAGTGCCAGAAATCCCGGGAACATCCTGCGCGGCTGGCTGAAATGCATCAGGACGGAACGATCACCTGTCGAGGTGACCGAATCGATCATGGCAGTGTCCAGAAAACGCTCCATCGATGGTCTCGACCAGGAAGAAGCGATATCTTCCGCTTTCACACGGGACCCATCCACGAAGGTGATCCCGCGTTTCAATTTGAATCTCCATATTTTTCCCCCGTCCATACTCTTCCACGAAACGGCCAGGACGCCCCGGACTTTCCCGGAACAATCGATGGTTATGAGGGTCTCGTACAGATGGCTGAAGACGATGCGCTCGCTAAGTGTCCTGTAAAATGGAGCCGCCTTCAGATTCATTGGATCGGGAAGGCCTATCAACACTGTATCAACGGGATTTCTCGTTCGGGGAATGACGACACAATCGGAAATATCTTCAGCGACAGGAATGCCACCTTTTCTGCCGGTACATGAAATAGACATGAGGACTATCAGAAAGAATGCGGCCGAAAGATCTTTTGCTGTAAAAAAAAGATGCCTGAATCTATAAATCTTATCAGAAGAAATGAACACCAGAAATAATGCCCCCTTCTCGCCTGCGTCCCGTCCGAATATCAAAAACCGGGCCGGCACCCTTGTCCACCCACTCGATTGCTGCTCTGCTGCTTCATAATATTAGTATAATGAAATGGGTGTCAAGCCGTTACATCATGAGGTGGTAATAGTAAGGGGCCCCGGTGATGCTGGCAGGTATTTACTGATAAAGGGGGATGCCCTCCAAAAAAAAATGGTCGGACACAACTCGATCTTTCAGGATATTCAAATTGCCTGAACAGGAATATCCTGAAACCGGAAGAATTATCGTACTGAATTATTCAAGCCGTTTACATAAAATAAGGGCCGAATGTAATAATAAAATCCGTACCATTCAGGAGGAATCCTTCATCAAGCTCTACTCCTGAAATACTCGAATAATATGATCCATGCCAGTAAAATTCGGCAGTGATCTTCACCCTGTTTTTAATATTGAACTCGACTCCCGCGCCCAGATTAAACCCGACTGTATTCAAGCTCGAGTCATCCAAACTATCTGCCTTTATCTCCCCGTCCTCGATCACCATATAATTAAAGAACATACCTAAAAGAGCAAATGGCCTCACTTTTTCCCTGGGAAAGGCATATGCCCTTCCGTTCATACTGACCATATGAGTGATCGCTTCCCCCCAATCTGCTCCCAACCATGTAAACTCATTTGTGGCCCTCGAATAACCTAAATCGACTCCGTACCAATCTTCGGTAAGATCGGTGTATATTCCAAACAGTTCACCTCTTTTAAAATTCGGGACAAGATAAACAGTCCCCGTTGAATAGTCCCCATAAAACGTCAGTCCATTACAATCACTGCCACCCAGATCATGTATCCCGAAATGCAGATTCACCGTTCTTTTTGCGGAATTTGTGTTCTTTTTGTCGGAGCTTCCATTCTGTTTATAAAAACCGCTACTGATCTCTCGTTTTTCATCAAAACTAATGTTTTTAGCAGGCTTGGCAGGCTCGTCGAACTCTATCTTCGGACTGGCTTTCTCTCGATCTGGTTGATCCTGAGGATCCGGCTGATCCTGGGGAGATGAATCCTTTTGAATGACTGAAGCAGTAATATCATTTCCTTTATCATCAAAGATCTGCTGAATATCTGATAAAGGGAACTGTTTCTGGGTACCATCCTCTTTATGGACGATCAGGTGATCATCACCTTCAGTATATTCAATCGAGACATTGAGCAATTCCCATCCAGATATACTTATGACTTTGACACCTTCCCAGATATCTGCACTGACAGAATCCGGGCAGGAAAAAACAACCGCGATTATCAGGGAAAACAAGACCATAGAATATACTGATTTTTTCAAACCTATCACCTTCCTTGATTAACTGATCCATTTATGTGATTTTACTGTTCTTTCCCAATGGACGGATTGTAATGACCGGCCCTCCAGATGTCAAGCCGTTAGGCTGACTTGCCTCTTGGCCACTTGACAAAGTCATTATATTTTTATATTTATTATTGAAGTGGAATGGTTCGCGAGAGAGCAAGGATGACATAGTATCTCACCGCCAACTCCGAAACTATCCACCGACGCTTGCATCGTGTGTTA
Organism: Candidatus Latescibacterota bacterium; assembly: GCA_019038625.1. Classification (NCBI taxonomy): domain Bacteria; kingdom Pseudomonadati; phylum Candidatus Latescibacterota; species Candidatus Latescibacterota bacterium. Next base: position 6,633 of record JAHOYU010000085.1, read on the forward strand.
TAATGGTAAGGAATGTTGTCCGTCCCGACAAAAGCCCACCGCATCCGGAGGAGAGAGTAGATGTTCAAACACCTTGTTGTTTCAGCTGTTATGTTCAGTATCATTTCAGGCATCCTTCTAGTCCCGACCATTTCGGAGTCGCAGATATACCCCCCGAAAGATGGGAATGACTATCCGAAGGCATATTACGAGAGGATCCGCCAGGACAAGACCGCTTTCCAGTTTCAGAAAGCCTGGATACAGAAGGCCGAAAGGGCCTCGAAAAACAGAAGAGAACTGATCCGTGAATATTACTATAAACTGGAAAAGGCAAGATTATCGGGACTGACTGGCCTTGTGATTTCGGAGAGTCAGAACGACCTTCGCTCATTCCTCTCCAGCAGGCCTGTCGAGACAGCCGTGGCAGGAAATACATCGGTACCCATTTTCATGGTCAAATTTACGAACACGGGAGCGGATCCATATCCGAACTCCAACCTGCAGACCGAACTTTTCGACGGACCCTGGCCCACAGGCACGATGTCGGAATTCTTCTCCGAGATATCCTATGGCAATTTCAACCTGGACGGCACAGTCTACGACTGGTTCGAGCTGTCCGACTATGACACATTCTACGAGGGCACGGAAAACGGCCTGGGCGGAGACTCGAAGGTCGGCCAGTTGATCCTCGAGACCCTGAACAACTGGGACGCCTCTGTCAACTTCGCTCAGTATGACAACGACGGCCCGGACGGTATCCCCAACTCGGGTGATGATGACGGCTATGTCGACTTTGTCTCTTTCGTCCATGCCGAGATCGGCGGAGAGTGCGGGACCACGAATCTCTGGTCTCACCGCTGGGTGGTCACCGGCTGGCCCGAATTCAGCGCCCCCTATGCCACCAATGACGCGCGCAGCGGCGGCGGCGTGATCAGAATATACGACTATACCATTCAGCCCGCACTGTCCTGCGGCGGATCGATGATAGAGATAGGCGTGTACTGCCACGAGTTCGGCCACGCCTTCGGATTGCCCGACCTGTACGACACTAACGGCGGCTCGGCGGGAGTAGGCCATTGGGGATTGATGGGCTCGGGAAGCTGGAACGAACCTGAAAGCCCCGCTCATATGTGCGCCTGGTCGAAAAGTGAACTGGGATGGATCCTGCCTGTAGAGGTAGGTCCGTTCGCCACGGCGTACGACATCTACAATATCGAATTCAACAATGACGAGGGATACAGGCTGAACGTCATGGAAGAGAACTGGAGACGCCTCACTGACTGTGCTATCGGAGGCAGCTACGCAATGCATTGCGGACTGACTTCTGCCGAGGCAACATCGAGAGGATGGCCTGGCGGCGCCGGCTACGGGAACTCCTGGGACGAGCTTGTATCGAGAGAATTCTCCTATAACGGTTCCGGATCGGTGAATCTCTCCTACGATTTCGTCCACCACTCTGAACCTGGATACGATGAAACTATCGTATCTATAGTAGTCAACAGCATTGAATACGAACTTCAAGCATACGATGGGCCAGGCAGCGGCACCGAAAGCATCGACCTGACACCGCACCTCAGCGGCAGCGGCGCATCGAGCTACGAAATAAAATTCAGATTTACATCCGATTCGGGCTGGTCGGACGCCGATGGCAGTTACAACACTACCTGTGGCGCCTTCACATTCGATAATGTGAGCCTCACGGGAGGCGGCGAGAGTTACTCGGCTGATTTTGAGAGTTACGAAGACGGATGGCATGTCGACAGCAGCAATCCGAGAGAGTTCTTCCTGATCGAAAACCGCCAGGCGATGGGATTCGATGCCTATGTCCACGGCAGCGGCCTGGCTATCTGGCATGTCGATAATAATATCTCGGGAAACACCGGCGGCGACTCGGACGACCAGCCTCACATGGTAACACTCGAGGAAGCTGACGGGTTGGAGCACCTGATGGACAACACAAATCGCGGCGATGCCGGTGACATCTATCCAGGATCTTCTTCAAACACTTCTTTCGGCAGCTCGACGACACCGAACAGCTACAATAACAATGGTAACCCGACGAACGTCGAGGTCACTATGATCGGTTTGTCCGGCAACCCGATGACAGCCACGATGAAGGGGGGCTGGTTCGCGCCGACATTGACATCTGTACTTCCCGATTCGGGATATACAGACGGCGGAGAATTTTCTATCGATGATATCCTCGGTGGAGGGATCAACTACGGCGCGTCGTTCTATCTCAGTAACGGATCCGACCCGGACATCCCCGCTTCGAGCGTCGAATGGGTCGGCCACGCAAAGCTCACGGGTACGATCGACCTGGCGGGCGCCTCATCCGGATACTACGATTTCGTCGTAGAAAACCCCGATGGTCAGACAGTCGTCCTTGCGGGGGCATTCCAGGTGATAGACACGACTGTCACCGACAGTGAGATCCCGGACGTACCAGGGGAGTTCGCTCTGAGCCAGAACGTGCCAAACCCCTTCAACCCGATAACGACGATAGCCTTCGATATCGCTTCGGACCAGCAGGTCTCCCTGAAGATCTACGATGTACAGGGAAGACTGATCAGGACTCTGGTAAACGAGTACATGCCGGCGAGAAGTCACAGCGTACGGTGGGACGGAAAGAACGAACGCGGAACAAACGTCGCATCCGGAGTATATTTCTATCAGCTCCAGGCGGGGTCTGAATACAGGGCCGTGAAGAAACTCGTTCTGATGCGATAGAGACCTGAGAAAGAAAAGGGCCAGCCCGCAAGGACTGGCCCTTTTTTCAAACCAGCTCAGCTGGAAGGCGCAACGCAATCACACTATGACCGCACTCATTACCCCTTCAGCTTGTTCCTCGTGTAGGCCAGCAGCCCACCAGCGTCCCTGATCTCCAGGATCTCGGGTGGCAGCTTGGGAAATGTAAAGGCCTTTTCACCGATTGTGATCTGTCCCTTCTCCATTTCCATACTGACCTCGCTCCCGGGCTCGAAGGCATCCACCGCTTCGGGACATTCAATCAGGAGCAGACCCTGATTGATCGCCGCGCGATAGAATATCCGGGCATAGCTCTTCGCGACTATCGCCTTTATGCCGACCGCCTTCAGCCCCAGAACGGGCTGCTCGCGGGAGGAACCACATCCGAAGTTCTTGCCTGCAAAAAGCATGTCGCCCTCCGCGACATTTCCGGCGAACTCCGTATCGAGGTCCTCGAGCAGATGCGGCTTGATCTCTTCAGCAGTACTGCATGAATAGGTGTACTTGCCGGGAAAGAGCATATCGGTGTTTATATCGTCACCGTATTTCCATACTTTCATCGTCATACCTCCTCGCACGGATCTACGAGCTTTCCACTCAGCGCCGAAGCGGCGACTGTCTCGGGGCTGGCCAGGAAGATCTCGGCATCCTTGCATCCCATCCGCCCCTTGAAATTCCTGTTCGCGGTACTCAGACACTTCTCCCCCGGAGCCAGGCATCCCTGGTGAGCCCCCAGGCACGGCCCGCAGCCGGGAGGCAGGATCATTGCCCCGGCTTTTGACAGCGTTGAGATTATCCCCTCCTCCAGCGCGGCCTCGAAGATACTCTTCGAAGCGGGAAGGACAAGCAGCCTCGTCCCTTCGGCTATCTTCTTTCCATCGAGGAAATCAGCAGCTGCCCTGAGGTCGCCTAATCGACCGTTCGTGCAGGTACCGATGAAGAACTGATCGAACTCGACGCCCTTCACCTCAGACACAGGCTTGACGTTGTCTACCGTGTGAGGCTGGGCCACAACCGGCACGACACTACCCATATCATAGGTCAGCTCCTGGATGTACTGCGCATCTTCATCGGCCTCATAAGACTGATAGCTGCCCTTTTCCACACCGATCGATCCGAGATAAGCTTCGGTCTTTTCGTCTACGGGAAATACCGCTACTTTCGCTCCCATCTCCACACCCATGTTGGCGATAGTGAACCGGTCCTCGATCGAAAGCGACGCAATGTTCCCGTGAAATTCCACAGCCTGGTAACTGGCACCGTCCGCGCCAATATCCCCGATAATCGTCAGGACAAGGTCCTTCGCCGAAACAGGCGCCTTCAGTTCACCCGTCAAGGTGATCTTTATGGTGTCCGGCACCTTCAGCCAGGTCTCGCCCCTCAGCAGCAGTGCTGCCGCCTCGGTCCGGTCAATGCCTGTGGAGAATACGCCGACAGCGCCATACGAACATGTGTGGGAATCGCTGCCTACGATTATCGTCCCCGGCTTGGCAAATCCCTCCTCGAGAAGGACCTGGTGGCAGATGCCCCGGCCCGCATCGAAGAAATTAGGAATGTCGTAGGTGGCTACAAATTCCCTGATCGACTTGTGATTTGTAGCGGTCTTCTCATTTGTCGCAGGCACGACATGATCCAGTATTATCACCGGCATGTCCGGACGGGCGACCCCATACTCCTTCAGGTCATCACCTATCTTGCCCACTATGGCAGCCGTGTTGTCGTGAGTCAGAAGATGTTCAGGCTTGATCATAACGATCTGGCCCGCAACTACTTCTTCATTACCCGACTTTGCCGCCAGCACCTTTTCTACGAATGTCTTTCCCATGATCCGTTCATTACCTCCGGATTAATAAAGAACCATTCCTATTTATGGAGAAGGCCTCCCTTTAGATAGATGTTCATCTGAACTTCGGAAAAACCTCCTTTTACCTCCACGCCTGAAGGCAGCGCTATCGTCTGCTTTTCCAGATCGACTTCTATCTCCTGGCCGCTCTCCAGCCCTTTCGAGATCAGGTCGGCCGCGACTATCGGAAATCCCTTGTTGATCGCGTTGCGTTCATAGATGGCGCCGAACGACTCCGCGATCACCATCAGGACACCGAGACTCTTGAAACAGTCGACAGCCTGCTGACGTGACGAACCGGCTCCAAAATTCTTTCCGGTCACCACTATATCACCAGGCTCCGCCTTTTTCGCGAAATCTTCCCAACCGCTGAGATTATCGAAGGTATACTGACCCATCTCCTTAATATCGGTGATCGTCAGGTACCGGTTGTGATATATCATATCGGTATCGATGTTGTCCTGGCCGATCACCCATACCCTGCCCTTGAACCTGACCGGTCTCTCGTCCGTCTCGACTTCTTTTTCGGCAGGTGGAGCGGAGGACGAAGCGATCCCCGTCTCAAAGACCACTGGCTGTTCCGGCAGAGCATCGGGCAGGGCTATTACACCGGCCACAGCAGACGCGGCTACGACTGCGGGAGAGGCAAGATAGACTTCTCCCTTTCCCTGCTTGCCCGCGAAATTTCGATTACCCGTACTGACAGTGACTTCTCCAGGTCCATTCTGACCTATCTGTCCCGCTGCACAACCCGCGCAGCCTGCATTACCCAGGAGGACTCCGGCATCCTTGAATATCTCGATGATCCCTTCATCAAGGCATCTGCGCCAGACCTCATCGGTACTTGGGACGATCTTGAGAATGACACCGGGCGCCACTTTTCTGCCTTTGAGCACATCAGCGGCGGCCTTCATATCCTCAAACCTGCCATTGGTGCATGAACCGATAAATGCCGAACCGATCTTCCTGCCGGCCGCCTCTGCAGCGCCGATCACATCCTCGGGATGACCTGGCCTGGCCATCTGGGGCAGAAGTCCATCGATGTCGATCTCGATCGACTTGTCGTATACCGCATCGGGATCGGCGGTGACAGCCTCGGTCTTCGTACCACTGGCCTTCGAGGTATAATCGATAACTTCCTGGTTCGGTGGGAAAAGAGCAATTATCCCACCCATCTCAGTCGCCATCGAGGCCATCGTTATCCTGCCCGCGAGGTCCAGTCGATCGACAGCGTCACCATATACTTCGGCGGCAAAACCGAGCAACCCGTTGGCTCCGAGCTGCTTCAGCATCGCGAGGACCATATCTTTCGGAACTGCCTGCGGCGAGGGTGTTCCATTCAGGACGATCTTCATGGTCGGCGGCACCTTGAACCAGACCTTGCCATGGGCAAATGCGTAGGCAATATCTACGTCTCCCATCCCCTGGCCGAATGCCCCGATCGCTCCAAGGATGTTGGCGTGCGAATCGGTCGAAATGAATGTCGACCCCGGTACGGCAAGCCCCTTGTCGATGGCAATATGAGTACCTATACCAGCGTCTATATCGTAGATGTCTATCGAATGCTCCCGGGCAAAATCACGGCATATCTGCTGGTTTGTGGCGTATTTCTGGTCCGAGCCGCCGGGATTGCAGTCGAACGTGAAGGCCGTCTTCGTGGCGTCGTCTATACCGAGACCGTTGTCCCTGATATTCTTGGCCACATTCGCTCCGCCGAAATCACGGGCCACCCTGGCATCTATCGTGATATCGACTATCTCTCCGGGGGACACTTCGCGTCCCGCGTGAGAACCGATTATTTTTTCGATTATCGTCTTTCCCACGATCAACCGTACCTTTCTTTTTATCCGGCCTTTCATGACAGTCTGCCAGAACAAGATTCAGAATACTTTGACAGATCTACTGGATCAGGTGTCCCTTGCTCAGCATGACCAGTGGATTGAATGTCGCAAAATCAGCCTGGTGGATAAGCACCGTCTCTACGACCTGGGGCCTGCCGTCGCCTTCCTTGGCGTGGCAGATGATCGTGTTGAGGAGTTCTTCATCCGCCCCGAACTCGGCCGCCAGCAGAGCGCCCGATATCGGGTGTCTCGCACATTTTCCGCTATGACTTTTCCGGTAACCGCCCTCTCCGTCCTTCTCGATCTCCATAAGCTTGCCGACATCATGGAGAAGGCCGCCAGCCACGAGACGGTCCATGTCTATCTCATACGGCATCCCCGCGTATGCTTCCTTCTGGGCTTTCCCAAGGGCAACCGCGCCATCGGTGACCGCTATCGTATGCTCTATGAAGTTTACACTCTTTGTGTCGGTCAGAAGGGTGAACGGGATCTGTTTGAGTTCGTCGACACTCTTCCAGCCGCCCTTTTCGCACCCTGCGACCCAGATATCGACAACCTGTTTTCTGAGTGCTTCGGCGCCGATCTTCTCCAGCTGGGCCGAGAAGAGGCCTTCTACGTCCTTTGCGCTGATCATCTCACGCTCCTCGCTCGAAGGTTACGATACACAGTGGACCACGCGGGAATCCGCGTGATCCACTTCGATTACATCCAGCTATCTCGTCAGATCAAAGCTTTTCGATGATCGCATCGGCCATCTTATCGGTGTCGACCGCACCCTGGTTCAGGGCGTCAGGCCCGCCGCGAAGTTTGAGCATGTCGTACGACCGGGTCTTTCCTTCTTTTACGACCTCGGCGATCGCTTTGCGGATCTTCTCCGCCTTTTCTGTCTCACCTATATGGTCAAGCATCATGCAGGCAGACAGGACCATCGCGATCGGGTTGACGATGGAAGGATCAAGGTGTTCATATTTTGGAGCTGAGCCGTGAGTCGGTTCGAACACTGCGACTTCCTCACCGATGTTGGCGCTGCACGCAAATCCAAGGCCGCCGACCAGTCCGGCAAACCCGTCGGACACGATGTCACCGAACATGTTGCCGGCTACTATCACACCATAATCTTCGGGATTCTTGGTCAACCACATCATCTGCGCGTCGATATTCGTGTTCCAGACCTCGATGCCGGGATAGTCCTTCTGTATCCTGTACCCGGTCGCCAGCATCATTCCGGAAGTCTCTCTGATGACGTTCGGTTTCTCACAGATCGTCACCGATTTATAACCGAATTTCTTTGCGTACTCGAAAGCCCCTCCAACGATACGGTCGCAGGCATTCTGCGTGAAGATACGCGTGGAGACGGCGAGTTCCGCGGGAGGGACATCAGCAAAATTCTTGAATTTCGGATGCGAATGAAGTGCATCGAGAACATTCTGCGGAGGATTTGTCCACTCTACGCCGCCATACAGGCCCTCGGTATTCTGCCTGAAAATAACGGTGTCTACCATCGGTTCCTCGATCGTGTCACCGGGCCCCCTGCGGATAAAGTTCAGCGGATTGTTCGCGAACGACCTGCAGGGACGTATACAAATATCAAGATTGAATTTCTGTCTCATCGCCACAATGGGGCTGTAGTAAACAAATCCCTTGTCCAGAAGGGACGGGTCGAGTTCCCTGGCAGCTTCGGCCTTGGGCTTCGAGGTTATCGCCCCGAAGAGACCGATCTTGTGTTCGGCCAGAAGATCAATAGTCCGGTCGGGAAGCGGATTCCCTTCCTTGCACCAGAATTCCCATCCGATGTCCGCATGAACGTAGTCGGCCTCGAACCCGACCTTGTCCAAAACCCGCAGCGTGGCCGGAAGTACGACCTTGCCGATTCCGTCACCGGGCATCGTGACGATGGTTCTCTTGCTCATAGCTGCCTAACTCCTTTGTTTTCAGCGCCTTCTGTCGGTCCTGGCCAAGGCGCCAATGAAAGGGACAAAACCTCGCTACATAAATCAACCTATACACTAAATGGAAGGCGGATGCAAATTTATTGGAAGGTTTTTTTGGGGAAATATAAGATTTTTTCATCACACGATTTTCGGGCAGTTATGAAGCAAAAAATGAACGACATCTAGATTATCTGCAACATCTTCACTCCGGTCGGCGTATAAAAGATATGAATAAGCAAAAGTAAACGGATGTAACACATATGTAAAAGCTATCGCACCGGGTTTCAAGAAAAGGGAGCAGCAGAAAATGGCCTCTAAGAAGAAAAAGTGGATTCTGATCGTTTCGGCGCTGGTCGTCATTTCCGTCCTTGTCGTTGTCGCTGTCGGCAGAAAGAACGGCGGGGAAAAGCTGAGTGTGGAGACTCAGGTCACCAGCCTGCACGATCTGGTAGAGACAGTCACAGCCACCGGCAGGATCGAGCCGAGGACACAGGTGAAGATCAGCGCAGATGTCGCGGGCAAGATCACTCACCTCGGCATCAAGGAAGGCGACTGGGTCGAAAAAGGTGACTTGCTTGTTCGCCTCGATCAGGAACGATACTCTGCCGCGCTCGAACAGGCCGAGGCCAGTCTCCGATCGGTAAAGGCCAACGCTAATCTGGCGAAAGAAACCCTGCTTAAGGTAGAAAAAGACTACGAACGCACAAGCAGTCTCGTTGAACAGAACCTCGAATCGCGTGCCAGTTACGACCAGGCCTTCACGGCTGTCCAGGTGGAAAAGGCCAGACATCAGTCCATGCAGGAACTGGTCGCACAATCACTCGCGACCGTCAAGCAGGCCAGGGACAACCTTTCCAAGACTACGATCTACGCGCCGATGGCGGGTACTATCTCTACTCTCAACAAGGAAGTCGGAGAGATAGCCCTCGGATCCCAGTTTCAGGAAGATGTCATCATGATCGTCTCCAATCTCTCCGAGATGGAGGCCCTCGTGAACATCGACGAAAACGACATCGTAAATGTCAGCATGGGTGACAGTTCCTCGATAGAGATCGACGCACTGCCCGACAGGGTCTTCCGCGGTGTCGTACGCGAGATCGCAAGCAGCGCAAATATCAGCAGATCCGGCACGACAGACCAGAAGACCGAGTTCGAAGTCAAACTTTCGATCATCGACGCCGCAACCCAGCTCAGGCCCGGGATGACGGCCAGCACCGATATAGTAATAGAGACCCGCAATAGCACTCTCGCTGTTCCCCTTCAATGTGTCACCGTGAGGACGCCTGAGCAGTTGAAAAGACACATCCCTGTGGCGCCAGGCGATGCGGTAGCAGACAGCCTGCCTGAAAACGAATATGAAGCCGACAAGGATGGATTTGTAACGGTCGTCTGGGTAGTGAAGGATGGAGTGGCGACTGCCATTCAGGTCGTGACAGGAATCCAGAGTGAGACACATATCGAGATCCTCTCCGGCATCAGCGAGGGCGACATGATAGTCACAGGCAACTACCGGGCCATCAGCCAGACCCTGAAAAACGACCTGGATGTCATAGCAGAAGAGAAAAAGGAAGAGGAGTGATCCGGGTATATATATGAAAATCTTCCTCCGCAGCTTAAAGGAATCGTTTGGCATCGCGGCCAGAGCTCTCAGCGCCAACAGGAGCCGTGCGATCCTCACGACACTCGGCATCGTCATAGGTATCATGGCGGTCGCGACTACGATGACAGTATCGACGGGACTTTCCAATAACTGGCAGGAGAGCCTTTCCGTCATAGGATCGGATGTCCTCTACATCTCGAGAATACCATGGATCGTCACCGGTGATTTCTTCAGGTACCGCAACAGACCCAGGATCGATTATGAGACATCAGGGCAACTTTCCAGCAGGCTGAAAGACACGAAGGCTATCAGCCCGGGAACGGGTACTGCCAGAAATGTGAAATTCCGGTCAGAGGTCCTGGAAAACGTCAATATTATCGGTACGACCGACAGGCAGCTCCTGGTGGCCAATGGTGTCCCCGACGTCGGAAGGTTCTTCACCCCGAGCGACATCAATAATCGGCGTTTCGTATGCGTCATCGGAAGCGAGATCCGTGACCTTCTCTTCGGGGAAGCGGACCCGCTGAACAAGGATATCAAGGTGGGCCAATACAAGTTCCGCGTGATCGGAGTCATGGAAAAACTCGGCAGCGGAGGGTTCTTTGGTGGCCCGAATTTCGACAGAAGAATCTCAATACCGGTCACCAGCTTTATCAAGGCGTACGGAGCAAGAAACAGATCGTTCGAAATAGCGGTAAAGGCCCCGAGCCAGGAACAGATGGAAGAATTCAAATTCGAGCTTATAGGTGAGATGCGAAAAATCCGCAAGCTCTCTCCTACCGAAGAAGACGATTTCTCGATCAACTCGATGGACTCCATGATGGACGCATACAACAATGTGATGGGAGTGGTGTTCCTTGTCGGATTCATCATTACCGGCTTCTCTCTCTTCGTAGGCGGAATAGGCGTAATGAACATCATGCTCGTATCTGTCACCGAGCGTACGCGGGAGATAGGAATAAGAAAAGCTATAGGAGCGCGTCGCAGAGTGATCCTCACCGAGTTCCTTCTTGAGTCCTGTTACATCTGCCTGACAGGTGGAGTGATCGGCCTCGCCATCTCTTACGGTGTGGCCGCCCTGATAAACAGGTTCCTGATGCCGGCAGCGGTCAATCTGCCGGTGATCCTTGCGGCGATCCTGGTATCGTTTATTGTAGGTATCGTGTCGGGGCTTATGCCTGCTATGAAGGCTTCGCGCCTCAACCCGATCGAAGCGCTGATGTACGAGTAACTCTGGCCCTTCATGGGCCCATGAGTTCGATATGAAAGGCTGAGATGTTTGTTCTCGAAGCTCTAAAAATGGCGATCGCGGCGATCACGACTCACAAGATGAGGTCCTTCCTCACGATGGTCGGGATCATCGCAGGAATCTCTTCTATCATAGCGGTGATGACAGGCATCTCTGTGATCCAGACCTCGATCGAGAGGGAGATCAGCGTTCTCGGCACACAGACGTTCCAGGTACAGAAACAGGCCGCCGGTGGCGCGATCAGCGAAGAAGAAATGAGAAAGATCCGGGCACGCAGGCCGACAACTGTGGAACACGCCGATGCCATCAGGGAGAATGTAAAAAGCGTCGACCTGGTCGGCGCGGAGATCTGGGGATATAACCACGTCGCATCATATAAAGATATAAAGACAAACAACAACCTGATGATCTGCGGGGGAACACCGGAGTACACGACCAACAACACACATTTCGTGCTGAACGGCAGAAATATCAGCCACGAGGATGTAAAAATAGGCAGAAGCGTTGTCCTCCTCGGACACGGTGTCGCGGCCGAACTCTTCCCCTGGACCGATCCGTTAAACCAGACGATCAAGATCGATAGTAGAAAATTCAAGGTGATAGGCGTTCTCGAGGACAAGAGTTCGGCGGTCGGTGGACGATTCAACCAGTATCTTATCATACCTTCTTCGAGGTTTGTAAAGAACTACGGTCTTCGCCGGCCGAACGGAGATATCCGATCGGTAAATATCACTGTCCGCGCAAAGACTCCTGAGATGCTTCAGCAGGCTATCGACGAGGTCAGGATAGTAATGCGAAAGGAACGCGGACTGAAACCCCACGAAGAAGACGACTTTACGATCTTCACCAACGACAGCAATATCAATACATTCAACGAGATGACGCGCGGCATCAAAATGGGTTCTTTCGTTATCGGAATAGTCGCGCTGATCGTAGCGGGAATCGGCATCATGAACATCATGCTCGTATCGGTCACAGAGCGCACACGGGAGATCGGTATCAGGAAGGCTCTCGGCGCGAAGAGGAAAAACATCCTGGCCCAGTTCCTCCTTGAGGCGATCATCCTGTGTAATCTGGGTGGGATTATCGGAGTCATCGTCGGCTTCGGCCTCGGAAACATCATCAGCCTTGTCACCGACTTTTCCGCACACGTTCCCCTTGAGTGGACCTTCATAGGGCTGGCCTTCTGCACCGGCGTCGGCCTGACCTTTGGATTCTGGCCCGCCTTCAGGGCTTCCAAGCTCGACCCTATCGAAGCGCTGCATTACGAGTAAGATTCATTCTACTCAGTATCGAACTAATCTGTCACAGGATGGTGAAATCCCATATCGACAATCCCGGAATCGGTCACATTGTCTGTCCTTGTCGTGAGCAGATCCAGGTAAAACAGGCTCGCCTGATCGGCCCCGGTGTCCACGCAGGGACTCGTCACGAGCTGCCCGCTGCCAACATGCGACAGGTAGCAATCCCCGAGAGGCCCCGCGGTCCAGAGCGGATCGAGGCGGATACTGTTACCTATCCCCTCGTACTCTGCCTGGTCGATACAACAGTTCTGGATGACAGGCACACCACTGCCTGCCTCGTGTATCTGGGCACTGCCGCTCGTAGTAGTGTTACCCCAGAGAATACAGTTCGTGAGGACAGGAACCTCATCGGTGTATATATAGATTCCACCTCCAGTGGAGGCATCGTTTCCTGCAAATGTACAATTCGTCACGTTGGGAGAGACTTTGTTGAACATTATCGCGCCACCATACCCGGTCACAGCATCGTTTCCCGTGAAGAGGCAATTGAAAACATCCACCGACTGGCCGCTCATGGGATAATAGAAATAGATCGCTCCCACACCCTGCAGTTCGACGACCAGGACTCTTGATCCCCTCGATTACTTGAAGTAACACATACTAACGAAGCATTATCATCTTTTTCGTCTCCACGAAATCACCCGCAATCAGCCTGTAAAAATATACACCGCTGGCTACCCTTGCGCCGCGGTCGTCGATTCCGTTCCAGGCCTTTTCGCAGTATCCCGCTTCTTTCACTTCATCCATAAGCACACGGATGAGCCTTCCGGCAGCATCGTAGACTTTCAGGCTCACCAGTCCGGACTCTTTCAACCCGAACCGGATCGTGGTGACGGGATTGAATGGGTTCGGACAGTTCTGCGCGAGGAAGGCCGTTTCCGGGACATCCGGCAAATCGTCGCCAGTGATATCGGCCGGGCCAAGAAAGACGTTATCGCTCTCGTTCCCATGGATGTCAATCGCAACTATCCGATAATACCAGGTCTCGTTCCACCGCCAGTCGCCGTCGAAAACGGCCCCGGTCTCTGTATAGGCCATAAGGTTGCCTGGGCCAGGAACGAATCCAGGATCGGAGCCGCGGTAGACCTTGTATCCCGACAGATCTTCTTCGCTATTCAGATCCCAGGAGAGAGTCAGGCCCTCGGGCTGGTAGCCCTGCTCGGCCATCACACCCAGCGGCGCGGCCGGTGCGAGGTTGTCGACCGAATAACCACTGTCGACGACCGAGTCGTAGTAGACCCAGGCCGTGTCGGTGTGAGCCGTCACCATGTAGAACTGCCATCCCGTCCCCAGAGCCGTTGAATCATAGAGACTCTCCACTGTCATGGTATAGTTTTCAAAATAATGGGACGTCTGCGTGCCGAGGAGCTCCCAGGAGTACCCACCAGCATCCGTGCGAAGGATCCTTCGGTCCTCTTCTTTGTCGGGAACAAGCTCGCTCCCATCAAAAAAGACCGTTTCTTCAAACCCATTATCTTCAGACACATTTTCCCCGGACGTGTTCCCTATCCCCTCGAGCGCGGCCATGTATTGCGGCAATCTCCTCCATACGGAATAATAAGTGATCGTCATGTCAGGAGGGGCCTCCAGGAAGGAAGCATCCCACTGGACGTGGATCTTCCCTCCCTGGTCACCCGGGACATCGACGACAGCGGAGATCCGCGGCGCGGGATAGATTCCCACGAATCCGTTCGGCCCGATGTAACTGGCATAGATGTTAAGTCCCGTCCTCTCGTCCTCCCAGCAGACGATAGCGCCATCATGATCGGCAAGTACGATATCGGGAAATCTCTGATTGTAATCCGCAGTACATAGCGGTACTCCACCTGCACTCCATTCTACCGAACCAAGCTGATCTATCTTTTGGGCATATATATCCGGATACAGGCCAGTCCTGAAATCATACCAGGCAACGATCGTGTTACCTTCGGAATCGAGTATAGCTACCTGCTCGAACTGATTCCCTTCCACACTGCATATTTCAACCAGTGGCCACAACAGAGAACCAGCTCCGTCCATCCTCAGAGCGTAAACATCGTAATTCCCGCTACTGTAATCGGCCCAGGTGATGATCACTCCACCATCACCGTCGTAGGTAAGCTGGACAGCTGTCGGTTGGACCGACCCCGTTGTGAGAGGTATTCCGCTTGCTCCCAGCAGGAATGAGCCCGATGAGTTGATATGCTGGATATGTAGATCGCTACTCGTGGTCCATACGATAAACGCCCCCCCAGATCCGTCCGGGGAGATAGCAGGGTCCCACGTCGCCAGACTCGATATAAGCACTCCTTCACCTGTCCACAAGGTATCTCCGTCCTCGTCGATACGTTGAGCGTATAATTCGTAGCGCGACCCGCTCCTGTAATCCATCCAGGTTACTATAGCTCCGTTACTCCCGTCAGTAGTGATAGCCTTTTCGTATATATCTTCGGGGCCCTCGAAGACCACAACAGCTGAATCGCTCCACATCAGGGTCCCGGAGGGATCGACTCGCTGAGCCATCAATACTCTCGAAGGCCATTCCATGTTCTTCCATACGACGATTGCTCCGTCGGCGCCGTCTTTCGTCAGAAGAATATCTGAGACTGAAATATCTTTCGTAGATACAGCGATCCCGTTCGCGACCCATTGCGGCGTGCCGGATTCGTCGAGTCTCTGGATGTAGGTGTATCTTCCCGTCCTGTCGTCCGTCCAGCTGATGTAGGCGCCACCAGTGCCATCACTGCATATCTCTACATCGTCAGCATTGTCGGGACCGGCGTATACCTCTACTCCATCGGCCACCCACAGAACGCTTCCGTCCGGTCCGATCCTTTGAGCGTAAATGTCTCGTCCTGCCACGGGGACCCTGTCGTCGAGCCAGGCGATGATCGCACCGCCGTCATCATCTGTCGTGATCTTCGGGTCCTCCTGGTCATCCACAGCGGTACAGACAGGAATCCCATCGTCCCACCATTCTGCCTGGAGCGCTGGTATTCCGAGACAAAACAGGAATAGAATTGTGAAAAGTAATGTTGATCTGGTGGAATGATTCATGACCCGACTCCTCATTTTACGGACATGCAGACGACCAGACAACGGGACCTCTCATGCGTTGGTCCCTCAGACACAGATACAAGCTGCCTGATCTTTAAGATGTTATATAAAATCGTAACCGAGGCTGTCGGGCAGGTTGCATTATCGTTCACGTTTACGAAATGTCCGAAAAGTGAGAGCCGGAAAGCATTTTAGCAGAAATTTGCCTCGTCCGCAATTGAATTCCAGACAATCCATAGCGTAGGGGATTGTTCGACATTACCTGCAACATCATCGAGCCGGCTTCACTCCTGATAACAAACCGACCGCGACATTTACCTGAGAAGGATCATTTTCCTTGTGAGTGTCTCCTTGCCCGCCGAAAGCCTGTAGAAATAGATCCCACTGGAGACCATCTCACCACCGGTGTTCATCCCGTTCCATACGACCTCACCTTCGCCGGGACCGCGCGTCTCGTCGATGAGCCTCATGATATGCCTTCCCGAGACATCGAAGATGTCGAGTCTGGCCTGCGCCCTGGAGGGAAGATAAAATGATATTCTGGTTACCGGATTGAACGGGTTGGGAACGTTCTGGCCAAGCGTGAGGGCCGCTGAAGGAAGTCCGACAGGTTCCGTTTCGAAGAGAATATGTGTTTCTTCATCCGGGCCTGTCCCACCCATTACAACCTCGACCCGATATACATAATTTCTCCCGGATTCCGCATCGGTATCTAAAAATGAATATTCCATTTCATCCATATCCGCGGTTATTATTGCGATCTCCTCGAAAAAAAGACTTCCCGCATCCTGATACTCTGTCACAGACAGTGCACGCAGGATCCTGAAGGAGACGCCGGGGTCCATTCTGGACATCGTCCACTCGATCCCGACCCCTTCCACTGCCGGGACAGCAATAAACCCGGCCAGAGCAGTCGCTATGTAATCCCCATCAGAAAGGATCCTCATGGCATATGTATCTAAATCGCCATTACGCGAGTCCTGCCAGGCTATGATAGCCCCACCCGATCCATCTGTCGTCATCACCGGTATGGTCTGATTATCTTCCTGAATGCATATCGGCTCGCCGTTCAGCGCCCACCGCATCGATCCCAGCGAATCGACCCTTTGAACGTATAGATCGTTGACTGTCGTGGCGATATCTCTCGTGTCCCGCCATGAGATTACCAACCCCCTTTGACCATCGCTCGTCAGACTGAGGTTATAGACCGATGCTCCATAAGTGCAGACGGGAATACCATCGAGCCCCCATAGAAGTGTTCCGGTCCGATTGACTCTCTGCACGTAAAGGTCATACCTCGTGGTACCATCAGTACGCCAGCTCTGCCAGGCTATGATCGCTCCGCCTATCCCGTCCTCCATTATCAGCGGAAGGGCGTAGTAGGGAGAGTTGTACCCGAGGATCGCTCCCGAGGCGCCGAATCTCATGACCCCGTCCACACCGAATCTCTGGATATACGCCCGGTACATCGAATCATACATCACGACGTAGACTCCCCCCACTCCATCTATAGCCGCTTTGGGGCCGTACTGGTCGTATGTGCTATCGAATATTCCGATCCCGTCCGCGGTGAATGCTATCGCTCCGTTAGAATACATCCGCTGCCCGTAGATCCTTGTGTCGCCCCTCTGGTCCTGCCATACGATAAAAGCACCGCTATTATCGTCGGAGACGATATCGACTTCTGTCTGATCGCCCGTCGCCCCGCAGATCGCGACCCCGTCCGCCGTCAGGAGGCTTGTACCTCCGGAATCGACCCTCTGGGCGTATACATCCAAGGATGTCCCGGACCTCCCATCCTCCCAGGCGACCAGGAACCCTCCGACACTGGCAGAACACATCACGGGTGAAATCTGAAAATCGGCGGCATCGCAGATGACCACTCCATCGACAGTCCAGAGCGGAGCCCCGTCACTGTCGATCCGCTGAGCGTATATGTCGAAGTCCATTCCGCCGCGAAAATCCTGCCATACGATATAGGCGCCTCCACTGCCGTCGGGCAATACTTCGGGCCACTCCTGGACATCTGTCGCCCCACAGACCAGGACACCGGCCTCGGCCCACAACCGCCTGCCCATCTGGTCGAGACGCTGGGCATAGATGTTCGCTGTACTCCTCCGGTCTCTCCATACGATTATCGATCCCCCCATATCATCGGAGCATATCTTGATCTGATCCTGTACGCCTGAAATGGTGCATACAGGAGCACCGTTCTCCGTCCAGCCAGCATCTGCTCCGGAGGGAATGACAACGATGGCAATAATTATCGACAATAGAAACAAAGCTCTGGCAGTACTCATGACGACCCTCCGTATAGCATGGACATGCGAATAACTTCGGCGATCTCTCGATTTCACTCTGTTCTCTGAGTTCTGATATTGATTTAAACCCGCGTCGATTGTAGCATCCCGGCTACTCCTTGACAAGAATATCTATATCTCCAAAACTGAAGTGATACCTGCCTGCGAAATCAGGTTCGATATTCTTGAAACGTGAGAGATCGAGACTCCCGCCCCGCTTCAGCAGGTAATAAAGAAGCTCGCTGTCCCGGTATCCCACCTGCGCTACGTGATAATTTTCGTTTATATATTTACGTATCCCCGCGTCGGCCGGTAACCACTTCTTACTGTACAACAATATCCATCTGAAGTTTCTCAGATCTTCGCCTGCCCTGATCTTTTCGAGCTTGTCGGGAAGAAGATTGCCCCTCTTGCCAGCCTCCCAGAGGGTGCCATAAAGCTGAGTCCTGTATGCCGCATATCTTCTATCCGACGGTGAGGCGTACGATATGAATATCCTGTCATCCTTTTCCCCATGCTCGGCGATGTGTCTTCCTGCGATATCGCTTCCCAGCGCCAGAATGTCAAAGTGCCCGAAATATTCTTTTTTCAGAAAAGGCGCCGCTGCAAGCACGAATACGGCGAGTGCAATGAGTCGAAACTTTTTCAGAGCGGGCCTGTCCAGGATGGAGATCGCTTCGGACAGTCCCACAGCCACACCAAACGCCATCATAGGAAGAAATGGGATATGGTAATAACTGTGCCTGAAAGCAAAATCGGAAATAAGAACGAAACACAGAATCGCCGAAACGAGAGACCCCGCGAGAAATCTCGATATCATCGACCGCCAGTTCAACAGACAGGATAAAAGGCCGACAAAGAAAAAACTGAAATAGAGATAAGTATAGTTTTTCCCTATGTGGCCCCAGATGACCGGAATCACGGTTTTCCAGTAGCCGGGCCTGAACGATTTCGCCAGCAGGAGCCTGTCTGTGGGAAACAGGCTGTCCGAACTCACCAGTGCTGCCTTCGTCATCAGAAGCCACAGGATTATCAGGGATATGCCGGCAACAAACCAGGCTGACTGTCGGAATATCGTCCTCCTGGTCTCTTTCTCGGATAACCTTTTATATGGGAAGAGAAAGGCGATGGTCATTACCGGGAACAGAAAAGTCCCTTTTATCATGGCCACCATCAGGAGACACACTGAAAATCCGACCAGGTCTTTCAGTCGGAAGTCTTCTATCCATTCAAGAAAATACCGGAACAGAAGCAGAAGGAAAAAGAGGGCGGGAATATCGGGCTGGATATTCCTTCCAAAAAATATTGATACTGGCATGATCATCATTAAAAATGAAGCAAGCAGGCCTGTCTCGCTGTTCTTTGTCAGCTTTTCCGCGACCCTCCACGCAAGGAAGATCGTCCCGAGAGAAAAAGCGATCACGACCAGTCTCGCCATCCATACGTGAACCCCGAATATCTTCCAGAGGAAATAGTAAATAAACGGCAGGAAAGGAAATTGTGGAAACGATTCCATATATCCCTCCCCCTCTGTCAATCCCGAGTAGAGGACCCGCTTGTGCGCAAAATCTCCGTGATCGAGATACCCCTTTGCCACAGAGAGGTAATGGACTTCCTTCATCGAATGAAATCCGATCGGTGGATAAGAGATATGATACAGTCGAAGATAAAGGCCGGCCGCGAGTATCAGAACAACGATTACAATGGGCAGCCTGCTCTTGTCAAAATCTGTGATTTTCATACGAGTCCCGTGTTGCTATTCCGTTACCAGTGTCGGTCTGAACCTGTCAGTCACCTTCCAGCGTTGGCCTGAATCTATCAGAGACTGACTATTGAGACAAGAGTCATCCCGGGTGAGTGCCTTCTTCCCCGTCATGCACGAATATTGCAATTCACAATGTAGCACATATGTCTGACATATTCGTCGGGCTTCAAAAAAACATGTATGTTGTACTTGACAATTTGTAAGAAATATATTACATTGCAAATAGATTAAGAATAACCTTAACCGGGAGGCACGCTATGAACATGGAACAGAAGACCGCATGGTTTATTCTGATTCTATTTCCAATCGTATGTATAGGATTTTTTGTTTTGTCCTCATTCTACGGATGGAGGGTCGGTTGCGCGGCTTTTGGCCTGTTTGGCCTGATCGGTTTGACACCATTCATTTTTCGTCGGCGGATCGATCCCCCCCGGGTAGCGTCGGATGAGCGGGACCGTCAGATCAATCGAAAAGCCTTTGTGGCCGGGGGACTGGCCTCCTACCTGGGTTTCGTTATCGGACTGATGTGCATCTGGGCTGTAAACATGATCGCTGGCAACAATATGATGACGATCGATATCATACCATTGATCGTCTTCTGTGGATGGATGATTTTCTTCGTTGTCAGGTCTGGAGTACTACTCTTTTTATACAGCCGGGGAACTGGTTATGAGGAATGAGAATATCACAAATTCGATACGCAGACTTCGCTTTGACCATGACGAGATGACCCAGCAGAAACTGGCTGACCTGGCGTGTGTCACACGTCAGACCATCATCGCGCTGGAGGCTGGCAAATACTCTCCGTCCCTGTCGCTGGCATTTCGCATCGCGAGAGTCTTCAGCCTCAAAGTAGAAGATGTGTTTCAGTACTCGGCTGAACAGGGGCCGACTGAACCCTGATCAGCAGGCTCTATTTCCCTTTCAGCCCGTCCCGGATCTGCTTCTTCAGTTCCTTGTCGATCGAGCCCGGCATCTTCATGTTCTTCATGAACGCGATCTTGCCGGCGTCCTCGAAGTACATCTTCATCCTGAACATCGCCTCGATCATCTCGACCTTTACCTCTTCGCCATCCTTCGAGATGACGATCTCGACCGGGTAGGCAGCGGCATGTGAAAGTCCGGGATATTCGAAATCCTTGCGAAATTCGTCCCCTCCGGTGCCGACTATCTTAAACGATTTCGTATCTATCGACGATCCGGACGTCCCAAGTATGATCACGTCGAAAGCGGGAATATCTACCCGGTACGCAAGTTTCAGCCCCCACTTTTTACTCTCTTTGCTCATTCCTTTTTCAACACGTGCCGCGACGTCCTCAAGACTGGTCCCCTTCTCGGCCGCTTTCTTCTGGATAAGGCCTTCAAACTTTCCGCCTGCGACTACCCCCATCGTCTTTCCGATAAAACCTTCGCTACGCATCTGGCCGTACTGGTCGCTGCTCTCCGTACCTTTGACAGAAAGAAGGATCATCGTCCTGAGCGCCTGAAGATGTGACTCTGACGACTCGCTGTGGCCCGCATCGTCCATCAGTATGGTCCTGTTGATAGAACGGGGATTGACGACCGACACGTGCGTCCCATTCTCATCCTGAAATACACTGACACGGTCGAGGGCCGCGTATGGACCAGTGTGCCTGTTCGCGTTCATTATACCAGCGGCATATTCCGGATGATACAGCACGAGGACTTTGGCCTCGAATGAACAATCCTTCAGTCTGCCCGCATCTACTATGGCGCTCACGGTCCATCCCGCATCTACGGCGCTTTTATCGATCGCCGCGGCGATATCATCGACCGTACCTTCAGCGTTCCTTACTACGTATTCGTAGACACCGAACTCATCGCCAGCCGACGAAGCGGACGGTGAAAATACCACCGTCATGACCAACATCACGGCAACAACAGCTATGAACCTGACATGATCCATGTTTTTCATTTTCTTCTCCCTGCCTGTAAAATTAACTGCATCCCACCTATCAGAACGACAACCCCACTCCGAACTCCCACTGGTCCATCTTCAGCTCTATTGTCTGCTGGCCCGGCTCCTGGAGCGGATGGTCGCCGCTCACGGTCTTCGAAAGCGCCCGAGTGACTACGAAGCTCAGTTCCCTGTCGATGCCGACCGCCTTACTTATTCCAAAAGTGATATGCTGCTCGATGACTCCAGGAGCAAGGATATTTAAGAGCAGTTCGGTCTCCGGCACAGGCTGGCTTCCGTATGAATATCCCCCCCGAAGCATCCATCCGGAATTGAGCAGATACCAGGCTCCCATCTTGTACACGGTCATATCCTCCCACCCGAACCCGGCCCCCTCGTCTTCACCAAGATCGTAGACGTTGAGATTCGGCCAGAGCGGATTCGCGATGGCCGCCACACTACTGTAAAATATCTGCTGAACGTCGAAGGCGAGTCCCATTCCCGTAAAGCCGAAGGCCACTCCGGCAGTCCATGTCGCCGGAATATCAAAATCGCCCTCTTCGGCAAACAGGCCCGAGTACTCTTCGAACTCACTCATCTTTATCTCTGACTGGACGGAAAATCCAAATGACATGAAGTCGAGCCATTCGCCCAGGTACCCGGCGCGGACACCGTAACCGAACGAATTGCTGTATCCGTTATCAGTCAGTTTCTCCATGTCATCCGAATACCCCATATCACCGAACGCGTTGAGGCCCTTTGCCTCAAATCTCTGCCAGGCCAGGATCGGTGAGACACCGAACCCGTGCCTCTCGGCAAAGACCATTGAAAAAGTCGGGGCAAGGAACATCTGCATCAGATCGATTCCAGCGGGACTGGTCCCGTCGAAAATCCCTCTCGGGTTGAAGACCTCTGCATCGTAATCTGTATTCATCCCGCCGTGACCGTACAGAGCTATTCCGAAGGTCGCCGTCTCGTCCTCGTTCAACCACCAGTTTGCGGCGATACTCGGTATGAAGAAGACGTTCGAACCGCTTTCATAAGTGCCCGGTGTCAGACCATAATCGGTCACCTCTGTAGATGGTTCGCCTGTGACAGAAAACTCCCTGTTCGGATTGAAAACGTAGAAACCTATTTCATAACCCGGTCCGGCAAGCGCCATCGCGCCGGGATTGTTCGCCGCCGCCATCGGACCAAGATAGAGAGCCACCCCCGCGCCTCCGATCGCCTTGTACTTTACACCCTGGCCATGAGAAAAGTATCCGTTTGTGGCGTATGCAATCTGAGGAACGATTGTGACAGACAGCAGGAAGACAACAGCCATGATCAGCATATTTGCCCGAATCGGCTTCTTCCATATTGATTCTACTTTAATAAATGGCCACATATTCACTCCTTTCGAGGAGGATAATAACCTTTGATCTTTTATCGTAATAATTCAGGTACATTCTGTAATCCCACATAGCTCTGTCATCACATCATTTCCGCAAGATTAACACTCTATGTCTGGATTCGCAATAAAATAATAATGGACTTTATCTTGTAATCTTTACAGATTACCTGATAGTAACTGTCGGCCGGGCATCCATCTTGCATCTTTCCGGGCAGGCAGCTAAATTACAATCAGGCGTTTGGGCGGGTGCTGATAGACATGTGGTGGAATGATGTATACATTTTCACGGAAGATCTCCCGTATGACTCTCGTTGTGACTTCCCTGTTGGTTTTCCTGTTTGCGGCATGCAATGACGGTAGCAGTTCGATAACGGCACCTGAGCAGCCCGGCACGCCTCTCCCCACTTCGGTTGATTCGATCGCGCCATCCATCCCGTCAGGAATCACCGCATCCGCTCTGTCTGATTCACAGATAGAGATCGGCTGGTCTGCAAGCAGTGATAATATCGGTGTCGGTGGATACCGCATTTTCAGAAACGACGAAGAGATAGGCACGACCCTTCTGCCCGCCTGGCTTGATTCGGGCCTCAGCGCCGATACGCCTTACAACTACAATGTATGCGCCTTCGATACCTCGGGCAATGAAAGCGAACTTTCAGAAACAGTGACAGCAACTACGCTGGAAACCGGTGGTGACGGCGAGACATTCCTCGTCGGACCCGGCAGAACATATACGACACTCCAGCAGGTCGTCTCTCAGCTTGAGCCCGGAGACCTTGTGCTCGTCGACGGCGGCGCAGTCTACCCGGGCGGATTATCATTCGCCCATGCCGGCACGCCTGCGGCACCGATCACGATACGTGGCGTCCGCTCAGGCGGAGACCGTCCGGTGATCGAGGGAGGCCGGGACGTGGTGGAGTTCAACTGTAACAATTATGTATTCGAAGGATTCGAGATCAGAAATGCCGAATTCCGCGGCCTCTACCATCACGCCGACAATATCACGATCCGTGACTGCGTAGTTCACGGATGCCCTCACGGGATCCTCGGCGCGGACGGCGGCTCGGGCGACCTACTGATCGAGTACTGCGAGGTCTACGGATGCGGCGAGGGCGATGGGCGACATCAGCTCTACATTTCTACAAACGAGAACGACTATCCCGGTTCGGTATTCAGGATACGGTTCTGCTACATCCATGACGGGACTGGCGGTAACAATTTAAAGAGCCGTGCCGAGAGAAACGAAATCTACTACAACTGGTTTGAAAACCCCTACTACCACAACCTTGAGCTTATCGGCCCCGATCCTGCCGGCGGAGTCGCCGAGGACACAGCTCGCGAGGACAGCGACGTGGTCGGTAACGTGATCATCGCGCGGCGATTCAGCAGAAATGTACGCATCGGCGGAGACGGATGCGGACAGTCGTTCGGACGTTACAGATTCGCCAACAACACCTTCATCCATCGCTGCCCCACACCCGCATCACATATATTCGCCCACTTCGACGTGGAGAGTGTCGAGATGCACAACAACGTATTCCATATCACCTCACGCTCTGTCTTTGACGACAGCGAGGCCAGCTGGGTATACAGCCGCAGGGTGAGCGGTTCGAGCAACTGGGTCTATTCGAGCGCGGGCTATCCCGGCGAATGGACAGCGACGATCACCGGCACCGACCCCGGATTTGTCGATATGGCTGGAAATGATTTCATGCCTGCTGCTGGATCGATCCTGATCGGCGGAGGAACGTATTCGATGGCGAGCCCCGAAGGTTCACCTTTCATAGACCCTCTCATCATACCTCAGTTCCATCCTCCTGTAGGGCTTCTGATCCCGGTCGGCACCGCGGAGGCCCGGCCGGCCAGCGGCGTAGTCGATATAGGAGCATTTGAGGTGCGGTAGCAATACCATCGTGCGTTGTCCGGAACCAGTGGATCGCCAATAGCAGTACATTAGCACCTGCCTGCTACTTACCCACCCGCATCGGCTGCCGCCTGGCGTAGGTCAGCGAGCGCCAGACCCATTCGACGGGACCGAACCTGAAATATCTCAACCAGACCGGCGAGACGACCAGCTGCAGGATCCATACGGCGATAACAATCAGGATCTGGTATTTCCTCTCGACACTGCCGTACAGTCCGAAGCCATGCCCGTAGAATATGGTCGTACATATCAGGGTCTGTGCGAGGTAGTTTGTCAGGGCCATCCTTCCCACGGCAGCGAGCCTTGATGTGACACCCTTCATAAATCCCAAACGACAGATCAGCATGATTATGCCGATATAAGCGCTCGACACGAAAAAGCTGCCCCATAAATTAAACTGCGAACCTAAAAAGAACGAATATTCCATCGCCCATCCCGCCGCGAAATTTCTGTACATCCCGAAAATGACAAGCGGAAGGCCGATCCCGAATCCCATCGCGATCATCCAGGTGTAGAACTTTGCCGATCTCCTGCCGGTGACTATCCCCCATTTGAAGAAGGCCATGCCGATCAGCATCATGCCACCTATCCGCCAGCTTGTATGGATCATAAAGTAAGCAGTCTCAAAGAAAATCGAATCCTCTACCCTGTACCTCATCTGCCCGAAGAACCCTGCCCTGTAATGTGTCAGTTTCTCCGCTATCTGTTCGACATTCGGCTTCCAGGTCGCCAGAGTCTGCTGAATCGATGCTTCGGGCCAATACTGCATTGTACTACCGAAAAAGATATAGAGAGCCGAAGCGACAGCAAAGAGAACGATACCTGTTGCTAAAAGTTTTCCCGGAGACACCTTCCTGAAGAGCCATGCAATAAGAGCACATAGCGCGTATGGAACCAGAATGTCGCCCGACCAGAAAATATGGGCGTGGATCAGGCCGATGATGAGAAGCCAGAATGTTCGTCTGTAGTGGATCCCTGCCGAACCGCGACCCTTCGCCTCGATCTTGCTGGTCATCAGCACTATCCCGGCTCCGAACAGCATTGAAAATATCGTAACAAACTTCAGGTTGGCAAAGACGTTACTGAACATCCAGACCAATCTGTTCAATCCATTGAGGTCTCCATACGCCGTTGGATTGAGATAGGCAGCGCCGATCATGGAAAAATACTGAATGTTCATTAGCAGGATACCAAGAAGGGCAAAGCCGCGCAGAGTATCTATCTGAGATATGCGTTCAGATGGCGCGACAGGGAGAACGACCTTCGAAGATGTTTTTGTTGAGTCTCCATTATTCATACGCTCTGACTCTCCTTCCCTGCATGTTTCTGATAATGGGCAGGGTACCACAGGCGGGGAGACCACAAAAAGCCATTTGAAGAATAATTATAGATACTGATTTACTCCTCCGTGCGCATTTGCGAACTAAGTGCAAGGAAATTTACCTCCAACGCTGGAGGTAAAAAATCTTGCAGTTGTTTCGCTATAAGTCTGAGTGCTGATGCATTTGCGAACAAAACTCTATGATGGAAAGATCACGCCGACATTATGTTAACCACCAGACAGGTCACTAATGCGCATGACAGAATGAGCTGTGAAACTGGCAGTGGGAGGGAAATACCGGCTGCTCATACTTCTCGCCGGAAACGCCCACTTCGTTGACAATTCTCGGAATTTGACCTACTGTATCTGCTTATACGATTCGAATCGATATGAACACCATCCAAAAAGGAGTACTGATGCTGGAAAGGATATTCAGATTCAGAATATTCAACGTCAGGATGAACAATACCTGGACATTCAACCCCAGAATATTCAGTGCCCGAATTTTCAAATCCTGGACATTCAACGCCAGGCCATGTAGTGCCAGACTCAGCGCCCGGATATTCACCGCCATAATATTTTCCGTTGCGATACTTTTCATGCCGGTGGTGGGAAAGTCGATAGCGCCACAGAATTCGACGACTTCCGAAGACAGCACATCGCTCTTGGAAGAAAGTCCCGATACGACAGAGTCTGGAAACAAAACAAAAGGACTTTCCTCGCCTGGAAAGGGAAAGCGCCCAGTCATCGGACTGGTCCTCAGTGGAGGAAGCGCAAAGGGACTGGCACACATCGGCGTCCTTAAGGTCCTCGAGGAAGAGGGGATCCAGGTCGATCTGGTGGCTGGCAACAGCATGGGCTCGCTCATGGGAGCCCTGTACGCGCTCGGCTATACGCCTGCCATGCTGGAAGACATCGCTTTGAATACAGACTGGATCGAACTGCTGGGTAACAAGTTCGACCGAAAGCATGTCTCAATTGAAAAAAAAGAACGGATGGAGCGTTACGCATTCGACCTCATCCTCGACGGTTACAAAGTCAGGCCATTGTCAGGACTCCTGTCCGGCCGTAAGGTCCACCGGCTGCTCACCAGATTGACGTGGCCGGCCAATTTCCTTGACGATTTCAGTCAGATGCCGAGACCGTTCCGCTGTATCGCGACTGACATCACCACGGGCGAGGGCGTGATCCTCGACAGCGGCTCTCTCGCCGACGCGATGAGGGCAAGCATGGCGATCCCGGGAGTATTCGCTCCCATCGAGATCGACGGAAAAATGCTGGTCGACGGAATGCTTGTCAGGAATTTTCCAACCCAGGACGCGCTGGATATGGGAGCTGATATCCTCATAGGCTCCGATGTCGGGTCCGATCCACTCGATCTGGACAAGATCAATTCGCTCCTCGACATCCTCAATCAATCCGTCGTTCTGGGCGACATGGTGAACAGGCAGAGTCAGCTCGATCTCTGCGATCTACTTGTCCTTCCCGATTTAAAGGATATCGGTTCTTTCTCCTTCAATAATGCTGATGAGATAATCCTGCGCGGCGAACAGGCTGCACGCGAAAAGATCGTTGAGATCAGGAAACTCGCTGAATATCTTTCCGCATGGGAGACCGAACCTATCCACGCGGAAATCGACCTTGAACGACCGATGCCGGTCTGCGGAATCAGGATCGACAGTAAAGACGAACTGAACACCGATTCCTTCCTGGGTCTCATCGGGATCGATCCGCCCTGCGATGTCACCATAGATCAGCTCGAATCCGCTATCGACATCCTTTACGGATCGGGCTCGTACTCCATGATCCAATACAGTTTCGAAAAGGAATCGGACTGCAGGACACTCGTTTTCCAGATCGACAGGGACGACAAGGACTATGTCTATACGGGACTGAGATACGACACGACATGGAGGACCTCCATCCTCTTCAATCTTTCGTTGAAAGAATTTATGAGCGGGCACTCCGACCTTGAGGTCGATATCCTCCTCGGTCGACGTATGAGGCTGGGCACTCAATACAAACTCAGGGCAGGGACAAAGAACCGGACCGGGATCAGGGGCGACTTCGAATATCTCTCCGACTGGCTGGACGTTTACGATGGAGATTATC
This sequence comes from Candidatus Latescibacterota bacterium, assembly GCA_019038625.1. Taxonomy (NCBI): domain Bacteria; kingdom Pseudomonadati; phylum Candidatus Latescibacterota; species Candidatus Latescibacterota bacterium. Next base: position 34,897 of record JAHOYU010000085.1, read on the forward strand.
TCTCCGCCCGCCTGGACGTCAGGAATATCCGCGCCGGCCTTTATGCCGAATATGCTTTCTCAAGATATATATTCTGGGACTTTGGGCTGTTGAGTGAGTGGACACAGGCCAACCCTCAGGTAGCTCCGCGCGGATTTGAAAAAGAGTGGACGAGGCTTAATTTCCTCGTGATGAATATCTGGTTCGATAACCTCGACAGGGCCTGGTTCCCCACGAAGGGCCTCCAGTTGAGACTGAGGGGAGAGTACGGAGACTTCGAGGAAGTTAACACCGACATGTTCAACCGGGTCGCGGGAAGGATGCTGTTCCGCCTGCCTCTTCATCGGAGCGTGAGCGTCGGAGCAAGACTCCTGTACGGATCGTCCGACGGTGAGAACATTCCATCACATTACAGGTTTTTCCTCGGAGGACTCAATTCGCCCTTTATGTTCCAGGACAGGCGCGAGATCAATTTCTATGGTTACCGCCATCAGGAACTGTCCGGGGAACACGCCTTTATCGCCGGGCTCGACCTGCAGTTCAAGCTCAATTCCATGACCTATCTCCTTCTGCATGGCAATGTGGGAAATGCGGTCGATGAATGGGAGAACCTCTTCAAGGAGGAGGGCATGGTATACGGGGCGGGAATCACTGTCGGAGTCGCTGCGCCGCTTGGCCCGGTCGAGATCACAATGGCCAATAGCAGAAGACATGATTTCCTTGTCTTCTTCGGAGCGGGGTACAGGTTCTGAGAATCCGATCGAATACAGGGATACGCCAGGGTCCCCTGCCCTCCGGAATCCGGAAAAGGGATAAATACATTGACCTAGGTGTCGCCGTTTTTTGCGGAAGGATGAGAAATTGATGACCCGACAGTCCAGAACCGCCATCTTGATCCTGATTATTTTTGTTCTTAGCGGATGCGCCGGGATATCAGGCAGGCTGCCCGCTCCTCTCGCTCCAGAACCGACCGGAGAGTTCCTTGCAGGAGCATCGAGAGTCGATATTACGCCTATGCCGGGATATCCGATGGGAGGTTACGCCGTGGCGGGTTACATATCGCGTGGGGTCTGGATGAGGCTTCATGCCCGGGCCGTCTGCTTCGAGGATCCTGACGGGAGATGCCTGGCGATGGTATCGACGGACCTATGGGCGATGCCCGCGGGGCTCGCCGACCGTGTCGCGGAGCTTGTATCCTGCGAATTCGGGATAGGGCGGCTGGCCAGAGAACAGATCATACTCGCCGCGACTCACACTCACAACGGTCCTGGAAATTACTCCTCCAGCAAGCTTTATAACCAGATGGCCTCGCCCGAGGGCGGCTTCGATCGCGATCTGTTCGATTTCCTTGCCTATCGTATCGCTGTATCGATAGCCGCGGCTTGGGAGAAACGCGGGCCGGCGATGCTGAAATATGCCGAGGCTCCCGTTCCGGGTGTGGCCAGAAACAGAAGTATCGGACCCTTCCTTGCCAACGGTGAGGACGCCCTCGCCCTGATCGAGGAGAACAGGGACCTGCCGATCCGAAGGACGCCGTACCCCGTCGGAGGCGACGACGCCTACCGTGCGCTCGACCAGACCATGAGAGTCATCCGGGTCGAAAGCGTTGGATCCAGCCTGTCTCCCCTTGCTGTCCTGGTCTTCTACGCTGTCCATCCCACTGTCATGAACACGCCCACGGAAGTATACAACAGCGATATCTTCGGAATAGCCTCTGCAAAGGTGGAGCGATCGCTTGAGAAGGCGGCGGGATCTTCTGTGCGACCGGTCGTAGCGATCTTCAACGGTCCCGAAGGCGATATCGCGGCAAACTGGACCCGAAGAGATCGGGAAGATGCTATCGAAGTAGGTTCGATACTAGCCAGCGGAATCATGAACCTTGTCGACGATCCCGGAGAAGAGATGACCGGAGAGATCGACTTCAACTTCGGACACACAAAGCTGTCCGACCTGGCTGGCCCCCTTTCTGGAGCTTCGACCCTGTGCGGCGCCGAGGCTGACTGGGCATTCTTCCGTGACGCAGGATTCTACGAGGGAATGACCCAGCTTGACCCCGAAAAACAGATCAAGGGGCAGGGAGTAAAACGTCATCCCCTCGAGGACGACGTCAAATCGAATACACTCAAGACTATGTACCCATGGATCGTCGAGACTGTTCTCGATCCACCCGAGTCTGTCCCCCTCGGTGTCTACCGGATCGGCCCTGTCGTCATTGGCACATTGCCCGGTGAGTTCACGACGATACTGGGGCGGCGCATCAGAAGAGGCATCAGCAGCGAACTTCCCGATGCGAAACATGTGCTTCTCGTCGGCATGGCAAACGAGTATCTCTCTTATTTCACAACGGAAGAAGAGTACGCTCACCAGCACTACGAGGGCGCTTCGATGATGTATGGCCCGAAGGCGGGAACGCGGATAGGCGATGAACTCGCTTCCCTCGCTGCGGGTCTGGGTAAGACGGTGCTTCGCAAGAATAAGATAAAATACAGCTATTCAACGGGATCGGGAAAAAAGTTTGGAGTCAAGCAGTTCGATCTTATATCTCACCAGGATAGACTGAAGGCTCATCACTACAACCTCGCCACCGTCCTGATGGACCCGGAAACCTGCATGCCGGTAACGGACAATCCCAGGTTCGTTTGGATCGACGATAACCCCGGGTGGGACGGCGATCACCAGACACAACCTGCAGTGATGCCGGCCGCGGCGATCGAGACAAAAACTGAATCCGGCTGGTCGCCCCTCTATATCGACGGTATCCCTGAAAACGATGACGGAACGGATTTCGTGACGGCGATCGTGGCCTCTCTTCTGGGAAAGACAAGATGGACCACGATCTGGATGGTACCCGATCAGATGGAGAATGATCCTGTCCTCAGGGCAGCGGAATACCGGTTCGTAATAAGAGGAACCAGCGGAGTATTCAGGTCGCCTCCCTTCACGCTGGACTCTGCCCGCTCACACGACGGTTTGACGGGAGTCGTTCGCGGACCTGAGTAACAGTACACTGATTTCTCGCTATTTCTTCAAAATCCTGAAACAAATGCCAGGCTCAAGCGTATCTCTGGCAAACGAGATCGGCCCACTGGTCCTGATGCTCCAACCTGGTTCGGCAGACAACATGCTTATCAGGATAGGTAGCAGTAACGTATCAGGAGCCCTGGAATTCATAGAGGGTACCTGGGAAGATCTCTTCCCCGGACATCCGTTCGAGTACAGCTTTCTCGATGATGACCTCAGCGGCGGGTATACGAACATCAAGCAGAGTGGCAGACTTCTCGACGCGTTTGCCGTCCTCGCGATCGTCATAGCCTCTCTCGGTCTTTTCGGCCTCGCTTCCTTTACTGCCGAACAGCGCACCAAAGAGATAGGGATAAGGAAAGTCCTCGGATCCTCAACGAGCGGCATCGTCGTACTGCTCACCAGGGAATTTACAAAGTGCCTGGTGATCTCGACTGTCATCGCATGCCCTGCGGGATATATGATAATGAGACACTGGCTGAAAGATTTCGCCTACCGCGTGAACATGGATGTGTGGATGTTCGCCGTCCCTGTCCTCGCAACAGCAATCATCTCGGTGATCGCTGTCAGCTACCAGTCGATCAGAGCAGCTACCTCCGACCCGGTTGATTCGTTGATGTATGAGTAGTGTGAGTGGAATGTGTAAGGAAATCTATCACCAACGGTGGTGATAAAAACTCTTGCAGTTGTTTCGCTATAAGTCTGAGTGCTGCTGCATTTGCGAACAAAACTCGATAATGGAGAGATCACAACGACATTATGTTAACCACCAGAAGGTCGCTTATGCGCGTTTGACAAATCAACCATCAGCAGTTATTTTTATTGTAAGGAGAGACCTTTACACTTTTACAAAATACCCCGCCAACAGGATCCGTTCTTTGATCAGGTGTGCTATAATCAATAGTATAACCTGCAGATGAAGGAGGAGTCGTTATGCGTGTTTGTAGTCGTACAATCGCGGGCACACTCATTCTCGCTCTCATCCTGATTATCGGGCACCCACTTGCTGCCCGGGAATCATCAGAAATCATGTCAAAAACTGAAG
>JAHOYU010000086.1 GCA_019038625.1 Candidatus Latescibacterota bacterium
GACTCTCGGGGCCAGATGGCCGGGGGACAAAGGGTCGGAGTTTCTTGGGGGTGGCGGGTTTTTTCTCAGATTCAGACTCAAAGAGGCAGAAACCGTGTTTCATGCCGGGCCTGGAGATTTTAATCTGGTAGAAAAGGGAAGCTCGGGATTGAATCTTTTCGAGGGGTGCCAGGCAGGCAGAAGATATCCGGCCGGTGGGTGCGACGACGACGAAGATGGGATGATCGACGAGGATCCTCTCGATGGGATCGATAATGACAGCGATGGACTGGTCGATGAGGATTTTGCGGCCATTGGCCACACGATGACTGTTACCAGAGCTTCAATATCAGAGACAGGACTCTATCTCACTCAGAATAGTTTCGTATGGTCGTTCGGGCACGTAAGAGATTTTGTGGGGTTCACATCTCGAATCGGATATTTTCCTGATGGAGATGGCCCGTGGCCCGACCTGCTTGACGTAGACATAGCACAGCAGGTGGATTTCGATATAGGTAACGGGAAGGACAGAGGCAGGGGAAATGACGACAACTTCTTCCTGGTCAAGCAGGTGGCTGTTCCTGGCGGCGAAGTGGAGGAACCGACCCCCGGGATCTTCGGTGTGGCAGGGGGCGGAGAACCCGAATCTCCATTGGCGGCCGTAATAATTTTCCATGCTTGCGTTGAACGGGCACTGGAACCTGAAAGCGGATCCGTCGCTCAAGTCGAGTGCCGCCCGGTGATGATCGAACCGTCCCTCCTTGCATCCCCGATTGACGACCCGTTCGAATTCTGGGCAGAATATTCTGGAGATGCTGAACAAGAGAAAAAACCGGCAGGGCAGGGGGCCAGTGAAAAAATGGGAGAGGAAGACCCGGACAAGAACTTTTTCCCCTTTGGCAACGGTTTTGAACGGAACTCGGCGATAAGAGGCGATTATTCGATCGTAAACAAATTCGGTAAGATAGCGATGATAAAACCGGGCGAGACGGTCAGAATAGCGTGGGCTATTGTTTTCGGTCGCACCGGGGAACACCTGGCGGCGAACGCGGCTAGAGCGATGCAGACTTACCGCGGCGTCAAATATGATGCGGGAGGTCGATGCCACTGGATAGTGCCGGCAAGAAAAGCTGTTCGGGTGGAGGTCGAGGCGAAGCTCGTGCCGGTCTGGATCCAGGGAAAAAGACTGCCAGCGGTCTCTGTGGAGCTTCCCGGTAGTTTGGACGAGGATGTAGAATGGCTGAAGATCGCAGGTGTCCTGACAGAGGAATACGAGCAGATGTACGGGAGGGTGATGGTGACTATCAGGGAGGATCTGCCACAAAATGGCACACCGCTGATGATAGAAGGCCAGATGACCTGCGGCACATTGTTTCGGAGTATGATCGAGGCTGGTGAGATCGAGAATTTTACTGGAGACGAGTCCACCGCGCCCGACAAGCTGCCGGATGAAAGCTTGAGGATCTTCCCGAATCCTTTCGTGACAGACCTTAATATCAGTCTCAGCGTGCAAAAAGAACCCACCAGGCTTTTCAGCAGGCAGGGAGAAAGCCTGAGAGGAATAGGTTCGGTCAAAATATATGATGTCAAGGGCCGGCTTGTAAGGACCGTTCTCGAAGAGGAATTCCTGAACCCGGGAGACTATTCGATAGGTTGGGATGGAAAAGATGAGAATGGAACGATGGTACAACCC
>JAHOYU010000087.1 GCA_019038625.1 Candidatus Latescibacterota bacterium
CGTAATAATAGACAGGCAAAGTAACCCGTTATGGAGGTAAGAAGATGAGAATGGTCAGAATGCTTGCTCTGGCTGCCATCCTTGTGTCTCTTTCTGTCGCATCCGTGATAGCGGATAACAGTGAGAGGATATACGGCAGGATCACCACAGTCGATGGAGAAGAATTCGAGGGATATATCCGCTGGGACAAGAATGAGGGCGCCTGGGTGGACTATCTCAACGGCAACAAGGAACTTCACAGATCGAATAAAAGCCACAGAAGAAGATACAGTGACAGAAAAAAGAAGATAACGATCTTCGGCATTCCCATCGGTTATTCCTCCACCCTTGACTACCATTCAGGCGCGGCCCAGTGCGGCGTCCGGTTCGGGCATATGAAGTCGATCGAAGTGATCGACGACGATGCGGTGCTGATCGTTCTCAAATCAGGCAGGGAACTCGAACTTGAAGCTGGTTCCACAGATATCGGCACCAACATCCGCGAATTAATCATCGAGGACACTGACGAGGGAGAGATAGAGTTCGACTGGGATGATATCGAAATGGTCGAATTCAAGCAGGGCGGATCGAGTGATGTCTCCTCTTTTGGAGAGAGACTTTTCGGCACGGTCGTGACTCGCAGGGGAGATGAATTCTCCGGCTGGATCTGCTGGGACATAGACGAGACTTTCAGCAAAGACGTGATCGACGGCAAGGAGAAAAGCCGGAACAGGGAGATCAAATTCGAGAATATCCGCGAGATCCACAGAAGAAGCTCCAGCAGCGCCGATCTCATCCTCACCAACGGGAAAGAAATCACTCTGCGCGGCACGAACGATGTCAACCACTCGAACAGGGGTATCGTCATTACCGATCTCGGCCTCGGCGAGGTAATGATAAGGTGGGACGATTTCGAAAACCTGAGACTTCATTCAACGGCCCCGGTCGTCAGGTATGACGATTTTGACGGCGGAGATTACCTTCGCGGAACGGTATACACGGAAGATGGTGACCAGTACTCGGGACGGATCAGATGGGACGACGACGAGGAATATGACTGGGAACTCATCGATGGGAATTACAGGGATATCGAATTCAATGTTGAATTCCGTAATATTGCGGAAATACATAAAAAGGGATCCCGGTCGGCGATCATAATACTAATGGATGGCCGTACTTTCCGCCTGCGTGGCTCGAATGATGTCGATGAGGATAACAAAGGCATCTACATCGAAACGGGAAACGGAGAAGAGGAAGAGATCTACTGGGAGGATTTCGAGAAAGTCGTATTTGACAAGTAGAAGATAACGACCCGCCTGGACCGCAGATCAGGGGAGGCTGCCTCAAGACAGTCTCCCTTTTCTATAGCAGTCTTCCTGAAAATCTGCTCGGACCGCGACTGTCGATCCGCGCCTGTCAATTGTAGATGAACCAGAGTACGATCCATGAGACAGTCGTCGCAGCTAACGTGAACGGCAGGCCGATCCTGACGAAACTGCCGAATGAGATCGGGCTCCCTTCCCTTTCGAGGATCCCCATCGCCACAAGATTGGCAGCGGCGCCTATCGGTGTGATATTGCCTCCCATGCAGGAACCTATAAGTACCCCGAAGGCAAGAAGCGCCGGGTCAAGCCCCAGACTTACGCTGAGTCCCGACACGAGAGGAAGCATCGCCGCGATATATGGGATATTGTCTATAAATGCCGATATGAGGACCGAGCCCCATACGATCACCGAATAAACGAGAAAGGGACTCATCCCCTTCAACGCATCGAGCCTGCTGACGACCGTCTCGACTACATTATTTATGGTCAGCATATGGACAAGGACGAAAACGGCCATCAGAAAAACGACCGTTCCCCAGTCGAGCCCCCATTTCATTTTCTCCTTCTCGCCACGAGATATTACCTTATACCAGAAATACCCGCCCAGGCCGGTAGCAACACAGACCGTCCCGCCAAACCAGCTGAACCCCGGATCGATCCTGTTCATGAACGACAGAAGGATGATGACGATCACTATCAACCAGAACGGCACCCAGCTCTTAACGGGAGTCACGGGCATGATCCCCGGCCTCTGAATGTTCTTTCTGAAAAATAGATACAGCACTCCGAATCCGGCGATAGCCCCCAGCTGGACTATCCAGAATATCGACGGCTTCCCCTGGTAGAAAAAGAAATCGAGGAAATTCAGCTTCTCCTGAGCGGCCAGAAGCATACTCGGTGTATCGCCGATCAGTATCGCCATCCCCTGCAGGTTCGACGAAACAGCCAGGCCGATCACCACCGGCACGGGAGAGACCCCCGCCTTTCTTGTCAGCTGGAGGGCGATGGGTGCGATGATAAGGACCGTTATCACATTATCCATGAAGATCGAGAATACCGAGGCGAAGATCACCACCATCAGAAAGGCCCTGCCCAGACTGGACGACCTGTTTATCAACACATCCGATATCGTCTCCGGCATGTTGGAGTATATGAACAGCTCCGCGATGAAAAGAGAACCTGTAAAGATACCGATGATATTCCAGTTGATCCCGGACAGGATATCCTGCGGCGTCAGGATCTGCTGCCGCGACAAAGCGCTGATAACCAGCGCAAGGAGCACACCTCCCCAGGCGATGGCCCAACGGTGCCTCTTCACCACAATGAGCCCGATATAAACAGCTATGAAGATTACCGCTGCCCGAATCATGCCGTGGGTCCGCTTCCCTTCATTTCCCCGATGATGCTGGCGGCAGCCTCAGCCGGTGATTCCGCCTGGTAGATCGGTCTGCCGACCACAAGATATGACGATCCCGATTCCATCGCGGTCCTTGGAGTCGCCACCCTCTTCTGGTCGCCCACAGAACTTCCGGCCGGCCTTATGCCTGGAGTGACGATAATGATATCCTCACCGAATTCCTTTCTTATGGCAGCAGTCTCGCTGACGGATGCGACGACACCGTCAAGCCCCGAAGAAACGGCCCTGTCGGCTCTCCTGAGTACCAGGTCTTCCACACTTCCTTCATAGCGGGAGATGTCAGCTAGATCCTCCCCCGACATACTGGTAAGAACGGTCACCCCCACGATAAGAGGTTTCTTCTTTCCGGAATATTCGGCATATTCACCTGCTTCATCGGCGGCTGCTCTCATCATATCGGAACCTCCGCAGGTATGGATCGTCATCATGCTTATCCCAAGTCTGCAGGCGGCTCTAACCGAACCGGCAACGGTAGCTGGAATATCATGGAATTTGAGATCGAGAAAGACCCTGGCGCCGCTGGCGGTGATCTCTTTTACCATTCCCGGTCCTTCGGCTGTAAACAACCTGCTGCCGACCTTGAAAAAATCGATCTGTCCTTCGAGTCGATCGACCAGTTCGACAGCCTTTTCTCTTTCCTCGACATCAAGCGCCACTATCACACCAGGTATTTTTGCCATCTACAGTCCTTTCGAGTTCCTCCACACCGATCAGTTTCCTTCTGTGTTGATCGATGCCGGAATACCATTCTTTTCAAGTTCGGTGACGATCTTTTCAGGCAGGTGGGAATCGTAGAAGATGGCGGTCCCGACCTGAACGGCTGCTGCTCCCGCCATGAAGAATTTCAGGGCGTCGTCGACAGAGTCGATCCCCCCCACACCGATGACCGGAATATCGACTGTATTGACGATTCGCCATACTGCCTCCAGTGCCACGGGAAATATCGCTGGACCAGACAAGCCCGCCCTTTTCCGTTTGAATACAGGTTTCTTTACGCGGATGTCTATATCCATTCCGACAATAGTATTGATAGCCGTTATCGCGCTCGCCCCCGCTTCCTCAGCTGCCAGAGCCAGTCTGCCTATATCCTGAACATTCGGAGTCAGTTTGGCAATTATAGCTGCTCCTGAAAGAATATCTTTGGCGTGTCCAACGTACCGGGAGATCATGCGCGGGTCAGTACCCACAGCCATCCCCCCCCGCTCGACATTTGGACAGGAAAGGTTCAACTCGACAATATCTATCATCCCGGTATCTGCAGCTGCGTCGAGAAGTTTGCGATACCCGTCCCAGTCCTCCGCGGCGAGGCTCACAATCGGCCTTATTCCCCTATCCAGAAGACGGGGCAGTTTTTCTCCAAAAAAGACGCTGGCCCCGACATTCTCAAGGCCGACTGAATTCAGCAGTCCTCCCGGGGTCTCCTGAAGCCTTGTCCCCGGATTACCAGCTTTCGGTTCGTACGTCACCGTCTTCGTGACGATACCCCCCAGCCGTTGAAGATCGATGAAACCGTCATATTCTTCGCCATACCCGGCAGGGCCCGACGCTAGAAATACCGGGTTATCGAACAAAATGTCCCCGATAGTCACTTTTATCGATCCTGTCGTACTCATTCCCAATCCTCCCAGGCGATCTGTGAAGCATCGAATACCGTTCCGTCGCTGCAGACTGCCATGAGCTTCCTGCCTTCCTCTTCCCTTGACGGCACGGTACACCCCCTGCATGCCCCAACGCCGCAGGCCATCACCGCTTCGAGCGATGTATAATGGCTGTCGAAACGGGTCGATACCTTGAGCTCCAGCGATTTCACCATCCCGGCGGGACCACAGGAATAAAGCTTCGACGCGGATATTGCACCATCCTTAAGCAGGCTCTGGAGAAATGATACTGCGTCACCGTTGAATCCTTCGGACCCGTCCATCGTAGATCTGAATACTTTCGTAAAATCCTCCTCGCAGAAAGTGCCGAGGAGTTCTTCGGATGTCGCCGCGCCGTGGATCAGATACGTGTTGGCGGAGTCTTTCTCCCTTTTCCATGTCCTCGCGGCAAATATCATCGGGGCAAGGCCCGTACCGCCTCCCACAAAAACAGCATCCTCACCATCGGGTGATGGAAAGACCGTTCCTCCCAAAGGCCCTGCTATATCCATCCAGTCCCCGACCTCAGCTTCGCCCAGCAACCGCGAACCCGGACCGACGACCTTGACGAGAAGTACCAGTTCGGTCTCCGTGAGGTCCATTATACTGTATGGCCTTCTGAGAAGCGGAACTGGAGAGGAATTCACCCTGACTGCGACAAAATGCCCCGGTTTCGCGTCCGGAAATCCTTCCGGTCTGGCAAACCTTATCAATCGGCAGGCAGAAGACAATTTTTCGTTCCCGGCAACTTCCGCCCTGAACAACCCTTTCTCTATGCCGGCCAATCTATCTCCTTCCACTCCCCATACCTTTTCATAAGAGGCCCCAGGGAGAAAAATACCACGATCGTCATCACATCTATTTTCTACCCGGTACAACCCGCGTACTGTCGGAAGGCACACCACGACTTCCCCACATCCTCCTTCTCATCCTCTCGAATCTATCTCTACGTGCCATTTCCAGGATGGCAGGCCTGAAATTGCCATCAAGTGCATACTTCCCCTCTCTGCTCACCCCTTCCCTGCCTACAGGAACCTGTGGCTGGACAGGCTGTTTCCCCGCATTTCCCCGGTCGGGGATCTGTATGCCTTCTTTACTCACAGCAGCCAGCCTGATGCTGTCCGCCATTGCCGTTTCTCTCCTGAACCGCAAATCTTCAGCTATCGCGACACTATCGGTCATCGCCGAATCAATATACGACTCGAATGAAGCCGCAAGCTCATCGAATCCTATAGCGTATAGCTGCGAAAGCGCCCCCTTTGCCTGGGGCGACCGCGGATATTTATCGATCAATTCCCTGAACGCTTCAGCAGCCTTGAGAGAGTCCCCGACTTCTTTTCTGTAAATCCATCCGACCGCATAAGCTGCCATTGGAGCATATTGTGATTGCGGGAAACTATCGATCACCGACCTGTAGTTCGAGATAGCGGGCAATATCTCTCCCAGCCTCGTCAACTGGATCTCCGCCTCCGCAAACTGTTTCTCGGCCTGCTGGTTGTTCGTACTTTCACCGGTCTCAGTGGCCCGCAATTCCAGAAGTTTCTTGATACTCGAAGCTTTCAGTGTAGAAATAGCTGCGAATTCGGAACCGGACGATTCCTTTCCGACCTTCTCAAAGGCACTCTGGGCCAGTTCAAGAGAATCGAGCCGTTCATGATAGATCTCGCCCTGCCTGTAATACCCTTCTGCCGCATAGTCCGAATGTGGAAATTTCTCCACGATCTGCACATATTTACTCATCGCCAGATCAAGAGAATCCATGCAGACATATGATGAAGCCATGCCCAGCCATACCGGTCCCTCATCCTTGATTTTCGGTACGTCAGGAAGAATATCCTTGTATAGTTTTAGAGCATCGGCACAATTCCCGATCTTTACATAGCATTCTGCAAGAGCGAGTGTGATATCGTATCGCGACTGCCAATCAAGGCCCTTTCTAAGTAATCCGGAATAACTCTGCGCCGCGTTCTCCCAGTCCTCGAACAGGTAATGAAGTCTGGCGCTCTTCAGCCTCGATTCCTCCACGATCTCCCTCTTGTCAGTCAACTCACCCACTCTGGAATAGAACGCAAGAGCTTCCTGGTCCTTGCCGAGTTCCAGATTGATGTCGCCCGCGAGGAAAAGGACCAGGTAACCGATCTCGTGGTCCGGGTATCCATTCAGGTATCGATCCAGATAGAGAAGAGCCTGATTGTACTCATGTCTCTCGTAACTGGCCACCGCCAGCCAGTAGAGCGCGTGAGGCACATATTCGCTTTCGGGGAAATTTGTGGTGAGTTCCAGAAACTTCCTCGCCCCCTTCGAATATTCTTTCTGTTTGATCAGAGCCTTTCCCATCAGAAAGACTGCATCGTCTACCCAGCTGCTTTTAGGATGGTCCCGGAGAACCTTCGAACATTTTATGACAACCTGTGAATATTTTTCTTTCGCACTCCTGTTATCGGTGCTGCCCGATTCCACCTCCATCTCTTCTGCTTCACTGTACAACCTTCGCGCGTTATACATCTTGTTGAAGTAGACACACGAAGGCAGGATCGCGACAACCAGAACGGCTATCGCGGCCCGCACGAAAACAGTCGGGATCTTCCCTGTGTTCAACAGAATCCCCAATCTCAAGGGTCAGGTCGTTCATCAGTCAACGTTCGATCTCAGGATACATCTTCAAGGTACTTTCCCTCAAGGAAAACTCCTTTGACCCTTCCCTTGAATTTTTTGCCGATCAGCGGCGAATTATACGACCGGGACTTTATCATACGTTTTTCGAATACCCATTCTTCGTCAGGATCAATAAGGACAAAGTCCGCCGGCTCTCCCTGTTTCATCTTTCCACCTGGAAGGCCCATGACAGAGGCCGGCGAAGAAGTCAGAAGCCTTATCAGGTCGATGAGTTCTATGTCGCCGTTCTTCACAAGCTCGGTGTTGAGCTGGGGGAATGCCGTCTGAAGACCCAGCATTCCGGGAGGCGAATAATTGAACTCCACCTGCTTGTCGATTTCGTTATGTGGCGCATGATCGGTGGCCACACAATCGACAGTCCCATCCCTGAGAGCCGCTTTCAGCGCCGAGATGTCTGCCGCGCTCCTCAGTGGAGGATTGACCTTGAGATTACGGTCATACGATTCCAGCATCGTCTCGTCCAGAGTCAGGTGATGCGGAGTAACCTCTGCAGTGATGTCTATCCCCTTCTTTTTTGCTTTCTTTACAAGGTCAACAGCACCGGCAGTCGATATATGCGCTATATGCAGGTGAGCGCCTGTAAGCTCGGCAAGCTTGATGTCCCTTGCGATCGCAATCTCTTCACTCGCCGTGTGAGCCCCCTTCAACCCCAGCCTGGTCGATACGAAACTCTCGTTCATCTGTGAATCGGACGTAAGGTACGGGTCTTCACAGTGTGATATAACAGGCATACCCAATACTCGCGCGTACTCAAGAGCCGTCCTCAGGACCTTGCTGTCCGCAATATATTTCCCGTCATCGCTGAGAGCCACAGCTCCCGACCTCTTCAGGTGAAAGAACTCGGTTATCTCTCTGCCTTCCAGTCCTTTCGTGACGGCTCCTGTCACATACACTCTACAATGTCCGTCATCTTCAGCCCTCTTCGTTATATATTCCACGACACTCGGGTCATCGATGACAGGATCGGTGTTTGCCATGCAGAGGATAGAAGTGTATCCCCCCGCGATCGCGGCAGCGGTACCTGATTCGATCGTCTCCTTGTCTTCGAATCCCGGTTCTCTCAGGTGCGTGTGGATATCGATAAACCCGGGAGCCAGCACGAGGCCTTCCGCGTCGAACACAGGCAGTTCCGTTTCGGGCGATTTCTGCCAGACGATTCCTGCTATCATACCTTTCTGGATCAAAACCGATCCCGCCCGTATCTTCCCCGCCTCCGGATCTGCGATCTTCGCCCCGGAGATCCAGAATTCTCTTTTATCTTTCCAACTCGTCATTTTCAATCCTCGTCTCCGTTCAGTTCTCATTCAATTCCGTGTCATCGACTTTGCCCCCGGCGATAAGGAACAGAACAGCCATCCTCACCGCGACCCCGTTGGTCACCTGCGGAAGGATAACAGCCTGTTCGCTGTCAGCCACTTCCTGCGCGATCTCGACTCCCCTGTTCATCGGCCCAGGATGCATAACGATACAGCCTTTCGGTGCCAGGGAGATCACATCGCTGGTGACTCCGAAGACCTCGAAATATTCGCGGCTGCTTGGAAACAGCCTGGTACTCTGTCTCTCCAGCTGAATCCGCAGTATATTTATCGCGTCTGCTTCGCTGACGGCCTTTTCCAGGTCGTATTCCAGCTTCACGCCGCCCTCGCCAAGTTTTTCTATATCCACCGGCATCATCGTCGGTGGACCGCAGACAGTGACTTTTGCTCCCATCTTCGTCAGGCCCCAGATATTCGATCTGGCCACACGACTGTGCATGATATCGCCTATGATCGTCACTTTCTTTCCATTGAGAGTGCCCCACCGTTCTCTCAGGGTCATCATGTCAAGCAGAGCCTGGGTCGGATGAGCGTGTTGTCCGTCTCCGGCGTTGACGATCGAGACGTCGAGAAATTCGGACGCGAATTTGTGCGCCCCGGAAGATCCGTGCCTCATCACCACGATATCCACTTTCATCGCTTTGATATTCTCGAGGGTATCCCTGAGGGTCTCCCCCTTTTTAACAGATGAAGTGGCCTTTGAAAAATTGATAATGTCCGCGCTGAGTCGCTTTTCAGCCAGCTCGAAACTCATCCTCGTCCGGGTACTCGGCTCATAGAATACATTCGCGATGGTCACACCCCTGAGTGCGGGCACCTTTTTTATCTTTCTCCCAAGGACTTCCTTGAAATTATCAGCAGTATCAAGAATGAGTTTTATCTGTTCCGATGTCAGGTCCTCAAGTCCGAGAAGATCTTTTCTGTTAAATTGCACCGAACGTTACCTCCTTCCAGCAGCTTTAGCCTGATGCTGTACAGGTGCGTTATTTCTTTCTGGATTTACCTGCAGTCTTCTTCGTTTTTGCTTTTGTCCTTGTTTTCGATTTTGTCTTTGCTTTTGTCTTCGTCTTCGATTTCGCTTTTGTCTTCGCCTTTGTCTTTGTTTTCGGCTTTGCCTTTGTCTTCACCTTTGCTCTGGCGCCTGCCTTCGCTTTCTTCCCTTTCCCCGTAACACTTTTTCCACCCTTCCCGGGCTTCACCACTGCCTTCTTCTTTTTGCTCCCGACTTTTTTTCCTGCCTCGGGACTACTTGCCGAAACGATGTCGCTCAACACGACCTGCTCCTCGCCATCAGTCTCTGCGAGCAGCACCTCGACCGTCTCGTTATTCGAGGTAGGAACATTCTTTCCCACAAAATCAGCCCTGATAGGATATTCCCTGTGTCCCCTGTCGACGAGTACGGCGAGCTGAATTGATCTGGGGCGGCCGAAATCCACGAGTTCATCAAGAGCGGCCCTGACTGTTCGGCCAGTAAAAAGGACATCATCGACAAGAATGATCATCTTGTCTGTTATATCCTCATTGATCTCCGTCTTTCCCACCACCGGGGCACTGGCGATCATCTGCACGTCGTCCCTGTAAAGCGTAATATCCAGCGCGCCGACGGGGATCCTGGTGCCCTCGAACTTCTCGATAGCTATGGCTATCCGTTCAGCAAGCGGCACACCTCTCTTCCTGATGCCGACGAGGATCAACCCCTCGACCCCTCTGTTCCGCTCGACGATCTCATGCGCGATCCTCACGATAGTACGCCTCATCTGCTGCGTATCCATGACGATCGCCTTCTTAAGTTTTTTCAAGAAGACCTCCCAAAGTAAGACATGATAAAAAAACACCTGCCGGACGGAGAGGCAGGAAAGGTTTGAACGCGTAAATGTCCTTTTCGATCCCTTCCTGGTCTCCCGGACCAGATTAAAGGCTTCGTCTGGAGAGATACTAACCGATGTGGAAACGCGATGCAATATCTTTTTATGACAAACAGAGATCATCTCTTCACGAGAGCCTGCCGACAGCCTTTCCTCTACTCGCCGATCACCTTGACGAGCACCCTTTTCCTGCGTCCACCGTCAAATTCGCCATAGAATATCTGTTCCCATGGCCCGAAATCAAGTCTGCCTCCAGTGACCGCGACGACCACTTCCCTGCCCATTACCTGACGTTTCAGGTGCGCGTCACCATTATCCTCTCCAGTACGATTGTGCTGATACCCACTTACCGGCTCATGCGGAGCGAGCTTCTCGAGCCATTTCTCGTAATCATGATGCAGCCCTCTCTCGTCGTCGTTAATGAATACCGATGCGGTGATATGCATCGCGTTCACCAGGATCAGTCCCTCCTTTACGCCGCTTTCACGCAGAGCTTCGTCGATCTGGGGCGTTATATTCACAAAAGCCCTCCTCGACGGGATTTCGAACCAGAGTTCCTTTCTGTGACTCTTCATCTATCCTCCATCTGTACCGGTCGGAATCCGGCCTCGGGAACACACCGGTCAATCGACCAGAGTACAGGCAATCACCCTGTCATCGTAGAATGTCGGTATCAGAAGCATTTTGTATTTCTTTATAAACCAGATATCCGCCGCGTTGACTTTCGACTTTCTCGTATCAGCCAGGATCCTTATTCCTCCATCGGAGTCGACCAGGACCGTTCTACCCTTCCAGTCCGAAACAATAAAGTCGCCCTTCGAATCCATAGCGACTCCATCTATGGCCGAGCCTGTGCCGACCACATCGCTGATCGACCGGTCGCCCGGGTCGATGCCTCTCAACATACCGTCTGCCGATGCCCCCGCGATAATCCTCTCTCCATCGAAGAACAGTCCGTTCACCCGCCCGAGCAGGGCGTCTTTAACCCAGAGCTCTACCTTTCCACCACGCAGACGAAAGATGGAGTTACTCGATACCTCCGAGTCGGACACATAGACATCGCCCTTATCATCGATCGCAACGTCGTTGAGGAACACTGACCCTTCGATCGGATATCTTTTTACGATCTTTCCATTTTCGATATTAATCTCTACAAGATCCGTGATGTCCGCCACGTATAGGGTATTTTTCCATATCCCCATCCCCTTCGGCGCGTTGAGACCATCGATCCATTTCAGTTCGAGAAGTTGCCCCTTCATCGAAAGGCGCGAGATGAACCCTCCACCATTCTTCTCATCTGGAGCCCCTCCAAGACTTGAGACAAGCAACACATGCCGCTCCGCGTCATAGATCACAGACTCAGGTGTACTGAACACCTTCCCCGAATCCCATTTTTTAACCAGTGAGGCCCCGTGAACGAAAGACGGAGCAAACGATGCTGTTACCAGGCAGGACAACAGGCTGAATGACAGGACATGCGACCTGCACAGTACAGAATTTACTGATAACAGTTTTCTCACCATGCTACACCTTCCAGTCGACTTTTATTTCCTGACCTCTCTTCCAAGCTTCTTCTCGACATCGGCTATCTTACCTTTTATCCTGCCTTCCGCTCCATCCCTGTCGTCGATCTTGATCGAAGTGAGTACTCTCCTGGCAGTTTTTCTCATCTCCGCATGGCACTTCATTATCAGAGCCATCACCTCGTCCGGTTCCCCCTCGACGGTGGTCTCCATCGGTCCCATCCTGTAATCCAGCCCCGCCTCATCAATGATCTCCATCATCCGGGCCACATAATCAGACAGCCCTTCCCCTACCCCCATCGGAACTATTGAAAAGCTTACCAGCATAGTCGTGCCTCCCTCCGTCCGCAGCTAAGCCGGACCGGAAATCGGATATCAGACGAATTCTCCTTTTAAGTCCCTCTTTCCATCCAGAGAACGGATCTCGAACTCTTCCCTGTGAAGTCTGGGGTCATCTATTATCTCCACAACCATCCTGTAGCGCTCGGCGAGTTCTCCGATGAATTCATCTCTTTCTTCACGCATGTAGATGCCAAGGATCGGGTTTACCCTGAACTGCATCCCCCTGATCTTCCCGGGGACACCGATCCTCCGTATCCACTGCTCTATCTTCATAGCCATAGATTCGATACTCAAGATCTTTCCGCTGCCAACGCAATAGGGACATTCGTCACTGTAGTAGTGCAACAGGCTGGGCCTTACCCTTTTTCGGCTGACCTCGATCAAGCCGAGATCACTGATCTGCGACACTCTGGCACGAGAACGGTCCTTTCTCATAGCGTTGCGGAACTCGTTGTATACTTTCCTTCTGTTCTCCTCGCGCTCCATATCGATAAAATCTATCACGATGATCCCGCCGATATCCCTCAGCCTGAGCTGTCGTGCTATCTCCCTTGCGGCGATCAGGTTCGTTTCGAGGATCGTCTCTTCCTGGTTTCTCTTCCCTGTGAACCGGCCGGTATTCACGTCGATCGAGACAAGTGCCTCGGTATGCTCTATCACGATATAGCCGCCCTTGCGTACCCATATCTTGCTCTCCAGAGTCTTCTCTATTTCAGCTTCTATCTCGTAGTAATCAAAAAGCGGCACCTTGTCGGTGTAAAGTTTCACTCTCGAAGCAAGATGTGGCGCAAACGATTTCAGGTATGAGCTGAGACGTTCATATTCGCTCTTGTTATCTATCGTGATCTGGTTGACATCCTCGGTGAACAGGTCCCTGAGTGCAAAGACCGTGATATCGACATCCTCATGTATCAGCGCCGGAGGAGTCGCTCTCTCTATCTTTCTCTCTATCTCTTTCCATCTCTTCTCAAGATGCTTCAGATCGTCCTTTATCTGCTTTTCCTCTACACCGCTCCCGGCAGTCCTTACGATCACAGCCGAACCCTTGGGGCGATGCTTGCGAATAATAGATCGAAGCCTGTTACGTTCTTTCCTGTTATCTATCTTTTTACTTATCCCAATATGATCGAGGTTCGGCATCAGCACAGCGTACCGGCCGGGAAGCGATATCTGCGAAGACACCCTTGGACCTTTCGTGCTGATAGCTTCCTTCTTTATCTGGACTACTATCTCCTGCCCCTTCTTGAGAAGGTTCTGGATCGGCGGAAAGTCTCTTCTCTTCCTTCCGCTTGGAACCTCGAAATCCACGTCATCGACCAGATCGGGATCCAAAGCTCCGGTCGCGACGTCGCTCACATGGAGAAAGGCCGCCCTCTCCTGGCCGATATCTACGAAGGCCGCCTGGATACCCGGGATAACGGCATTTATCCGGCCAGAATAGATCCCCCCGACCGTCCTCCTGCTCTCTTCCCGTTCGATGAGGAATTCGACAAGTTCGTTATCCTCGAGGATAGCTATCCTTATCTCCCTTTGAGTAAAATTTATGACGATTTCTTTTTTCATGTTTCCCTCTGCTGAAAAGCCCTGTCTATAAGATCCATCGGATGGATATAATTATCATCTTTCCTGAACAATATGCCCGTACGCCTGATTATTACAAGCTCAGACAATTTTCCGGGCAGAACAAAGCGAAGAAGATCCAGGGGGCCAGGTCTGCCTCCGAAAGGCACACTCAGCTCCAGGTTGCAGCTGTCATCCTCTCGAGTAACAGAACAACCATCACAAATTCGTTCTCTACCTCTTCTGTCGGTAACCGGATCACCGGACGCAAAAATCATTGAGAACCTTCCAGCTAACCAGGCAGCCGGATCTTCCGGCAGGCCTTTGTATTCCTCCTGGTGGCCACGTGATTCCCCCAGTTCCTTCCCGAGATTCGTCCATTGTACTTCGTCAACACACCTTTTGTCATCTATTTCTGTTCTAGTGGCCGGTTCAGCAGGCTCCATGCCGCCAGCCTCTGTACTGTCGGATGACAGAAAGAGGCCTTTCATCAGAGGAGTGGTATCAAGGCTATAAGTGAATATCGCGTCTTCGGGGAGGCGACCCACCTTCCTCATAAACGGTCCTCCGCAGTCCGTCACCCGGACTCCCCCTGGAAGAGACTTGTTGAACAGTTCGGGGCTGACATCCGCCTCACGCGTCATCTCAACGTCGAAAAACTCTTCTGTCCCCTCGCTGCCGACCGGCAGGGACGGCCCTAAAGACATCTTCGAAATCGGATGAAATCCTCCCGTGAACCTTACGGGCAGACCGCTTCTTCTGAGGGCCCTCTGAAAGATGTTTATCAATTCCCTGTGCGAAAGGAACCTGGCCCTTCCGATCTTCTCGAAGATAATTCTATACCTGGGCCCTGGTTCATCCTGACCCAGCTCGCTGTCTGCGACTACCTCCATATCGATATCTGTATCGCTCTCTACATATGCCTCTATACCAGGCTCCGCCTTCCCGGCGTTTTTATCTTCACTGCTCCTGCAGGCTCCACAGTCATGGCAGGCACCAGTCCTACAATCCTCTGTCACTATAGCCTTGAAGGCCCGTTCCCTCTCAAGGAGGAGAAATTCTTTCGTCACCCGGAGTCCGAACCTCTCCCACGGAAGGGGCGCTTCAACCGGTCTTCCGGAAAGCAACCCGTCGATAGCAAATCCGTATTCACCAAGTATGGATTCCCACATAGCAAAATCGAGCCAGTCGCGCCAGCCGTCGAAACGACACCCCCTCTGGAAAGCCGAGACCAGCACGGGCCATAACTCCGTTGTGCCGCGGGCGAAGATGCCTTCCAGGGCGCTTGTCTGCGGATCCCTTATGGTCATCTTGACATCCCTGTTCCTCACAAGGCTTCGCAGAAACCGCTGCTTCTCATCCATCTCCGGGATCGTGCACTGGTCCTCCCATTGAAAAGGCGTATTTACTCTCGGTACGAAAGGTGATACCGAGACATTCAGATTCAGTCTCCGCCGCCTCCCGGGCAGGCGCGTTATTTTTTCGACAAGATCTGCGATCCCCTCGAGGTCTTCCCGGGTCTCCGTCGGAAGGCCCATCATAAAATAGAGCTTGAGTGTATGCCAACCCGCGGAGAGGATATTCGAACAACCCTGCAAGATCTCATCTTCGGTCATCCCCTTGTTGATGACATCTCGAAGCCGTTGTGTCCCCGCCTCAGGAGCCAGGGTGAATCCTGACTTCCTCACCGCTGAAGAGGCCGACACGACTTTCTCGCAGACCGTCTCCGGCCTTAGACTTGGCAAAGCCAGCGAGACTCTTCGAGCGAGCAGTTCCGGCTGCAGGGCCTCGATCAACTCGCTGAACCTGGAATAATCAGAAGAGGAGAGCGAAAGAAGAGACACTTCCTCCCATCCAGAAGAATCGAGTCCCCCCTTTACAGCCTCCACGATCTCCTTCACACTTCTCTCTCTCCGTGGCCTGTAAGCCATACCGGCATGGCAGAACCTGCATCCCCTGGTGCAACCTCTCAATATCTCCACCGAAAGCCTTTCATGGACGATCGAAGCGGATGGTACAATCGGCTCTCGCGGCAGGTCGCCGTCACTCAGAATGTAGACTCTCGATTCGGACCTCTCGCTTATCCCCTCCACATAGACTCCATCTATAGAGGCAAGAGCTTCTTTCATCTCACGCCGGGTGGCATGTGCTTCCTTCAGCCTCGACAGCGTATCTACAGCCTCGGGGAACGACTCTTCACCGTCACCGAGAAATATCGCGTCGAACGCCGGGAGGATCGGGAGAGGATTGGTCGTACATGGACCTCCTGCTACTACCAGGGGGTCATCATCTCTCCTCTTTCCGGCCTCGAGTGAGAGTCCCGCCATATCGAGAAACGCGAGGATATTCGTGTAATGAAGTTCGTACGGGATTGTAATACCGATCAGATCGAACCGCGACACCTGGGTACCGGTCTGCCACGATCGGACTGTCCCCCCGGAGGCCCTGATAAGTTTCTCCATATCGGGCCATGGGGAAAAAGCGTACTCGGCTGAAAAATCCTTCTCTGCCAGTTTATGATAGAGGAATCTCAACCCCTGATGGGTCATGCCTATCTCGTACACATCCGGAAAGACCAGAAGGGTATTAAAACCTCCTTCTCGGAACTTTTCGCATGAGAGATTGAGTTCCCGGTCGATATACCTCGACGGTTTCTCGATACCGGGAAGGATGCCATCGTAATAGATGCCGGCGGAGCTCCGGTCTGTTTTTTCATTCACGAGATCAGACTTCTCCGCCAACCGTTATACCCGGTATCCTTATTGTCGGCTGTGCGTCAGAAACGGGCACGTGCTGTCCGTCCTTGCCGCATGTACCGATATCAAATCCAAGATCATTTCCAACCATATCGATATCCTTGAGCACCGCGGGACCGTTCCCTATAAGGGTCGCTCCTCTCACGGGGCTGGTAACTTTTCCATTTTCTATCAGGTAGGCTTCATTTACCTTGAAGACGAAATCACCACTGGACGTGTCCACCTGCCCACCTCCCATCCTCACTACATACAATCCCCTGTCGACACTTGATATGATCTCCCCGGGATCGTGTTCCCCCGGAGCGATCAGCGTATTGCTCATCCTCACTATTGGCCTGAACCTGTAATTCTGTCTGCGTCCGTTGCCTGTTGACGACAACCCCATCTTTCGCGCTATTCTCCGGTCGAGGAGGTAGCTCTTCAGAATGCCGTTTTCCACCGGAACAGTCCTCTGTGCCGAGACACCTTCGTCATCGTAGACATACGACCCTCTCTGCCCGTCCATTGTCGCGTCGTCGACTACAGTTATCAATTCCGAAGCGACCTTCTCGCCCACTTTTCCACTGTAAATCGAAAGTCCTTTTTCGGCCGCGTCCCCTTCCAGCCCGTGGCCGATAGCCTCGTGGACCATTGTCCCTCCAGCCCTGCTGGCCAGAACGACGGTCATATTGCCGGCCGGAGCATGGTCAGCATGCAGGATCTTGATCGCGCTCTCGCCGGCGGCTCCTGAGATCTCTCTTATCAGGTCTTCTGAAAGGAACTCGAAACCCTTCCTGCCGCCGACAGACCTGTACGCGGATTGTATCTCCGTATCCCTTGTGGCGATGGCCCTTATGTTGAATACTATCTGCCGCCTGTCATCAGCGACGGCGTCTCCTTCGCTGTTGAAGATCCTCACCGACTGGATCAGGTCGCCGAAATTGACCCGAACCTGGCTGATCTCATCACTCACTGCCCGCGCTGCCCTGTCCGCTTCCTGGACCAGATCGACCTTCTCTTCCAGATCGACATCCTCGACAGTTCTGCCTATGCCGCTGACGCTGCCCCTTTTTATTTCCGAGAAAGGTGATATCCGGCCCTCCCCCTTCTCGATATCGCCGAGAACAGCATCTCCGAGCCTGAACATCTCGTCCGCCGTTATCCTGTTCGAATAACTATACGCGGTCCTGTCCCCCGCAATGATCCTGAGACCGAACCCCGAGTCGAATCCGCTGGAGATCCTCTCTATCTTGCCATCCTCACAACCTATCGAATGGATCAGTCGATTTTCGAAGAAGAGTTCGGCAAATTCTCCTCCACCGGAGATCACACGTTCGAGAGCCTCCTGAATACTGCTTTCAGAGGGAAGTCCTGTCATTCTACCCTGTCCTTCTCTGCCTGGATCCCCGCATCCGGTCCGTCATTACTTTCGAATACATCTTTTGAATACTCCCCGTGTCTTCTGACGGAATAATCACCTGTGAAGCATGCCGTACAGTAGTTCTCCGGGTCATCTACACACTCGAGCAGCCCTTCTGTGGAAAGATACTGAAGACTCTCTACTCCGAGATACTCCCTGATCTTCTCGATAGAGTGGTTCGATGCGATCAGTTCGTTTCTGGTAGGAGTGTCGATCCCGTAATAACAGGAATGTGTTATCGGCGGCGAACCGATCCTCAGATGGACTTCTGCCGCTCCAGCCTGCCTGATGATCGATACGAGCTTCCGCATCGTCGACCCCCTGACGATCGAATCATCGATAACGATGATCCTTCTGCCTTTGATCACTCCCTTGACCGGATTGAATTTGATCCTCACATCCCAGTCTCTCTCACTCTGCTTCGGCTTGATAAAGGTCCTTCCGACATAATGGTTTCTTATCAGACCGAGTTCATAGGGGAGTCTGGACTGCTCCGCGAAACCAAGCGCGATCGTGTTGCTTGAATCCGGTACGGAAATCACGATGTCACCCTGAGCGGGAGATTCGATGGCCAGCTTGCGTCCCAGCTTGCGTCTGACCTTGTCGACGTTCTCGCCGAACACCCTGCTGTCGGGACGCGAAAAATAGATAAACTCGAAAATGCAGCGTGAAAGATGTGAAGCAGGTTCGGCATACTGGATCGATCTCACTCCATCAGCCGATATGACGATCATCTCGCCGGGGAGAATCTCCCGTTCGTACTCGGCTCCGATGATATCGAAGGCGCAGCTTTCGGAAGCTATGACTACGGTGTTGCCTGACTTCCCCATACATAGCGGGCGAAATCCATGCGGATCCCTTGCGGCGATGATCCTGTCCTTTGTCATAAACACGAGGGAAAAGGCTCCCGTCACTTCATTGAGCGCGTCTATCACCATCTCTTCAAGGTTCCCACCGCGGCTTTTCGCGATCAGATGCAGCAGGACCTCACTGTCCATCGTGGATCTGAAGATGGACCCTTCGTTCTCCATACGGTCCCTGATCTCAACGGCGTTCACCAGGTTTCCGTTATGCGCGACTGCTATCTTTCCTACCTTGCAATCGACGAGGAAGGGCTGGATATTCACAGCGTGGGATATCCCGGTAGTCGAGTATCTGTTATGTCCGATGGCCATATGCCCCTTCATGCCAGCCAGCACATCGCCACTGAAGACCTTCGAGACCAGGCCCATACCCTTGTGCTCATACAGACGCCTGCCGTCCGATGTGATTATACCGGAACTTTCCTGACCACGATGCTGCAGGGAGTAGAGGCCAAGGTAAGCCATCTGCGCAGCTTCCTCGCAGTCAAACACACCGAATACCGCACATTCCTCTTTTAACACTTCACTCCTTCCGGCTGTCCAGTTTTGTCACGCCGGCAAATTCGAAACTCTGGTAATGCGGATTGAGCAGAAGGCCTTCCTGCCTGGAACGGGTCACTGCCATCTCCTCCACTTTTTTCCTGGCTTCGCCCTCGTCGGGGGCACTCACGATCAGCCGCCAGATCTCTCCCGCTCTGACCGATGTTACCGTGACTCCATCAAGCCTGGAGTTGAGTCGGGACACGAAGCCCTCTTCACGATCGCCGGTCCGTTCCCTGACAAGCAGGTCGCAGGCATAGATACCGGGGCATTCGTTGTCGTCACAGAAATCGCTCTTCGGATAGTCATTCCAGGGATCGAAGTCGCCGACTGTCTCCCTGACCTCTCCGTTCTGCTCCACAGAGAGTCCGAGATGATAGAAATGCTTGTTCTGATTCGTAAACGCCGAGTCGAGTCTGACTACCCTGTCGATCTCACCGAGGACCGACTTCGCATTCTCACCGTCCGCTTCGATGGCCCAGTATGAATACCTTACCATCCCGCAGAGGTCTTTCGAGAAATCCATCTTTTCCGTAAAGGTCATCCATGCGGTCTGTGCCACCAGGTCGATCACCTTGAGCTTGACCCAAAGTTCGGAGAAAGTCTTCATGACACCACACCCTTTCCACCAGCCGGTTCCCCGGCACCGACGACCCCGTCAAGGATAGACGCGAAGAATTTTCTGCCGGGTCCATCGTCTTCCATCCTGTCCTGTTCACCCGCGGCCTTCCGTCTCTTTCTGCCCCATTCGCCTTCGATGTCTTCGGGCACCTGCCTGAGCCAGCTCGCTCTTTCCGGGTGAGGCATCATAGCCAGAACGTTGCCTTCCCTGTTACAGACACCTGCTATGTTCTCCATCGATCCGTTTGGATTGACGGGGAACGACGGATCGATCTCGCCCCTGGCCGAGCAGTACCGCAGCGCGATCTGGCCGTTAGAGATCATTTCTTTCATGATATCTTCGTCGGCTGTCACAAAACGCCCCTCGGCATGAGCTATGGGTTCGGGAACGACCTCTTCCTTGTTAAAAGCGGCTGTCCAGACACATTTCGTTTCCTCTGTCCTCAGGTATACCCAGTTGCAGTAATACCCTTCCCTGTCCGACATGATGTTTGGCGCAAGAGCGAGATCCACTCTCTCCCAGTGGATCCCTGGAATAAATCCGGACTCGACGAGGACCTGGGCCCCGTTACAAATACCGAGTACCGGCCGACCGGCCGCGGCCAGTTCACTCAGCTTGTCCATTATATGGTCCTTGGCGGCGACCACACCGGCACGTATCCTGTCCTGGTAAGAGAACCCGCCAGGAAGGATCACTGCTGTGCTTTCCTCGAGAAGAGCCGGGTCTTCATTCCATCTGAAGAGATCTGCTTCCAGCCCCACAGAACGGACAGCCCGCGCGGTCTCGTTCTCGCAGTTCACTCCCGGAAACTGTATGATCGCTACCTTTCCCTTGAAGGATCCAGCCACTTATTCTCCTTTCGCCGTACCGAAGATCCGGCGGCAACCGTTCATATATGCATCTTTCAATTCATCACTTTCCCAGACGGCAAGCCTCTGCCCTCCGGACAGGACCTCCAGCTTCGCGCCCCTCTTCAGAGTTCCAAGTCTGAACAGCTTCACCTTGTTCCTCGCGCAGAGGGCCAGCACATCTCTCTCCGACCCGGCGGGAATCTCAACCAGGAACCCACCCGTCTCGGAAAACAGCACCTTTTCCGCGGGTAGTCCGCTGGAAGCCAGGACATCCAGATCGAGAGTGATCCCCGGGCAACTCCCCCCGTCCCCGATCGTCATCTCGGCCAGTGCCGTCAGAAGCCCTCCCTGCGATATATCGTGGCATGCCCTGATCCAGCCAAGGGAATGCATCTCTATCACCGTTCTGATCTGCGCCTTCTCACGCACGAAATCAGCTTCGGGAACGTTGGCTCCGAGAGCATCGTAGATGACCCTGTAATATTCGCTGCCACCCAGTTCGTCCAGAGGCTGGCCGAGAAGGTAGACCTCATCGCCCTCATCCTTGAATGAGATGGAACGACATTTCGAGTAATCCTCCACGACCCCGAAGCAGGCGATGACAGGCGAAGGCGGAATCGCCTTGCCACTCTCGCCCTGATTGTAAAAACTCACATTCCCCGACACTACCGGAAGAGGATGTCCTTCGTGAGAGAGGTGTCCTATACCCTTACATGCATCTCCGATTCCGCGGACCCCCTCGAAAAATTCCCAGAAGACCTCACCGATCTCGGGGTTTCCGTAGTTGAGACAGTCCGTTATGGTTGAGGGAACGGCTCCCACGGCAGCGACGTTTCTCGCCGCTTCGATCACGGCAAGAGCTCCCCCCTGATAGGGATCGATGATCCCGTAACGAGGTGTACCGTCCACCGAGACCGCCAGCCCGACCTTCTCTCCCGGCAGGGGAGCGATCACTCCGGCATCAGCCACTCCAGGCCTCAGAACGGCCCTGCCCTGCACCTCGGAATCGTAATGGCGGAAGACATGGTTCTTCGAAGCGATATTGGGCGAAGCGAAAAGCTTCAGGAAATCCTCGCGAAGATCGCGTCCTTCCTGCCACTCGGGCTCTTTGAAGAGGATCTGTCTGCTCTTTTTTGGCCTGTCGTACGAGATTCCAGTAGTTATTACATCAATAGGAGCCTCACAGACAAGCTCCCCACCCGACATGATTGAATAGTTCTTCTCCCGGGTCACGTCTGCTATTACAAATGCCCCGGCTCCGTGATAGATATGGGGCAAGTCAAAATCCTCGTTGTATATCTTAAGGACATCATCGACGAAATCCTCTGGAACCGCCAGCGCGTAACGTTCCTGCGTCTCTGAGCAGGCGATGACGGCGGGCGGGAAATCTCCTTCGGCGATGTTGACCGCGTCGAGATCCAGCTTGACGCCAAAACCTCCCGCGTCGGCCAGTTCCGATGTCACGCAGGAGATCCCTCCAGCGCCGAGATCCTTGAACCCGATTGCGACGCCACGTTCCGCGGCCAGTTCCAGCACTTTTCGGTTCGCGACGGTCAGCACCCGCTTGAGAAAGGGATCGGGTACCTGGACGGCTCCCCTGTTCATTTCCTCTTCTCCCGCCAGATCCTCTGAGGCAAAGGCAGCACCACCGAAGCCCGAGTCGTCCGTCGGTTTTCCGATGAGGATGACCTTATACTGCACGTCCGCAGCTTCCTTCGGTACCCGCGACCGTAATATCCTCGATTCCTTCACAAGCCCCATCGCTACGACATTCACCAGGCAGTTCTCATCGAATCCCCTGTCGAAGACTATGTCTCCACCGAGATTCGGCACGCCGAGAGCATTGCCGTACTGGGATATCCCGTCGACCACTCCCCTTGCTATAGAGACCGACTGAGCCCCCTTTTCTCCTTCCGGATCGCCGAAACGAAGCGGGTCAAGCACACCGACCACGTCGGCGCCCATACAGTAAACGTCCCTGACGATCCCACCGATCCCGGTAGCCGCGCCTTCCACCGGAAGAACCTGCGATGGATGGTTGTGACTCTCGTGAGCTACCACCAGACAATGCCAGTCTCCATCGCCGGCAGGGAAGAATCTGACCACTCCGGCATCCTCTCCAGGCCCCAGCACTACATTAGGCGCTTTCGTGGGAAGCATCTCGCCGAGGAGACTCCTGGAACTCTTGTAGCTGCAGTGTTCGCTCCACATCGTATTGAATATCGTCAATTCGACTATCGTAGGATCCCTTCCCAGAAGTTCACATACCCTTCGGGCCTCGCTCACCGCCAGATTAAGACCTTTTTCCTTGAGCGACTGAGCTATCTCTTCGTCGGTCCTTTCCTTGATCGGGACTGTTCCTTTGAGCAAAAGGGCCTATCCTTTCCTGGGTCTGCCTCGGTTGGACAGGACCCGGCTGAAAATGAAATCGACCTTCTTGAGATGTGTATTCAGATTGAAAGCCTCCTCAAGCTCGGCCTCCGTACAAACCTTCATAAATCTTCCGTCAGCAGCCAGGTGATCCCTGAAACTCCTGCCGCTTTTCATGCTCCCCATCGCAGCTTTCTGCACTATCGCGTATGAATCCTCCCTCGACAGCCCCCTCTTTACGAGCATGAGCAGAATGTGCTGGGAAAATATCATCCCCCCTGTCAGCTCGAGGTTCTGTCTCATCTTCTTTTTCTTTACAACGAGGTTTTCGAGGACCCACGTGAGCTTCTCGAGCATATAGGCCAGGGTCATCGTCGAGTCGGTCAGTATCGCTCTCTCTACAC
>JAHOYU010000088.1 GCA_019038625.1 Candidatus Latescibacterota bacterium
CTTGACTGGCAGTCAAGAGGTCGGGGGTTCGAGCCCCCCTGGCTCCACCAACTAAATAATTGAGAATAAAGGACTTGCTGTAAACGCGGGTTCTTTCTTTTTTGCCTAAAGTGTAAACTAGGTACAATTCTAGGTACAAATTTTACCAGGTTTGTTGGTGGATTCTGGGCAATAGCTCTCCAGTAAGGGTACAGTCGCCCGTAGGGGAGCTAAATATGATCAAATCCCTTTGGAATATTTTCTCTGGGTTTTGAACCGGTGTCCTATCACAAAAAACCAAGATCATTACTGCGACAACGAATGTGCGACCAGAAGCCGTGTACAAAGAATTCTCCAATGAGCAATTGAATATTCAGTACCGAATAGATCAAGTGCCAGGACAAAAATGAAGTGGAATACGCTGGATACTGATACCGCTTCTCGTCTAGGGATCATGTTTGAAGCGGCTTCTTCATTTTTCGTCGCAACATCTTTTCCGGGGCCGGTGATTAACAGTCGATTCTTGAGTACAGAGGAATATCTCTGGTTGCATACCGGCTGCTCCCTTAGAATTCACGTTAGCCTACGAATTATCGAAAATACCGACGGAAAGCTAAGGCGACGTGGGGCTACATTCCTTCAATAGAGTGGCAATATGGGTATACAAAGAAAGAACTGGCAGAAGAAGAATCATGCTGCTTACCGTGGACGTAAGTCGATGGCGGCTCGTAAGCGATATAAGGCTTGGCGAAGGCAGGAAAATAGGACGGGAGTGCGAAAGAAGGGAGTTGCGAAGCGTACGAGAAACACGGTGCTTGACCCTTTTTCTGGATACGTGAAGATCAAAGCACCAGATGTTTTTTCCTTCATAAAGGAACCAGAAAAGGTCTCGGGTTTTATTGGGAAGCTAAAAAATCAGTTCAAACAGAATAAGAAGGTCTTTGTTGTGCTGAGGGATGTCGAGATCATCGACTACAGCGCGATCGTAGTATTGTTATCCATTATGGTAAGATTTAAGGCCAAGAATCTTCAGTTTAACGGGGACTTCCCAAGGAATCAATTGGCTGCAGAAATCATAAAGAGGTCCGGATTTTTTGAAAAGCTTGAGATTGGCGAGAATGATCGGTTCCAAATTACACCAAAAAAGGGAGATGGAATATTTACCCATTCTTGGAAACGCGTAGATCCCCAGCTGACTGCTCGGCTGATCGAAAACGCTTCTATTACGATATGGGGTAAGGCGTTGAGACGACAGGGAGTTCAGAGGTCTCTCATAGAATTGATGCAAAACACGCATAATCATGCAGATAAAACGTCAGAGGCTATAATGGATTGGTGGGTGTCAGTTCATCATGATAGGGAAAGTAGGCGAGTTTCCTTTTCTTTTGTAGACTACGGAATTGGGGTCTTCAAAAGCCTTGAAGGTAAATCATCAGGGAATAAATTTTTTGGATGGAAGGAGAAAGTAAAGGAAGTATTTACTTTCAAGAACAATGCTGATCTTCTCAGGAAGATCCTCGAAGGAGAGTTGCACCGCACGGTGACGGGCAAGCCTTTTAGGGGCAAAGGGCTACCAGGAATTCGAGAAGTGATGGAGCAAAACTGGATTTCAAATCTGCACGTAATAACCAACGATGTATTCGCAAACGTCGGTGCAGGTGAGTTCAGGACACTAGACTTCCCTTTCCAAGGAACATTTATCTATTGGGAAGTTGGTGCTGAAAACTTGGAGGTAGGTGAGAAAAATGGATAGTTCACAAAAGATTTTGCTAACCGTCTGCAAAGAGTTCTCCAGTACACCCGGTCCTCGGTATATTTCCGAAGGCGATTTTTCGGGAGAACTGTTCAGGAATAAGGTACTTGGACCAGCACTTCAAAACGCTCTCAAAGAAGACGTGCCATTAGTGGTTGATCTTGACGGGACAGCAGGATTCGGGACTTCATTTCTTGAAGAAGCGTTTGGTGGATTGATTCGAGAATCGGGCATCCCCTACAAAACCGTATCAGGATGCATTGAGTTGATTTCGTTGGAGGAGCCCTATCTCATCAAGGATATAAGGGAGTATATTGAAGAGGCTCGCGATGCCAACTAACTTAATAGTATACGCCCTACTAATTCTTGGTAGTGCTGGTGGTGGCTTCATTATTGGGAGACTCTTTGAGGTGCCCGGTATTACCTGCCAGACAACCTTAGATCCGATGCAGGGATTCTCAATTGCATTAACAATGGGCCTTGCCGCTTTTTTTGGTGTTATCTTGTCACGCAAAGACAAGAAGGCCGACTTGTCCAAGGAACTGACTATGGGGCGGCTAGCCAAACTCGATGACATGCTTGAGGACTTCGAAACAATGATTGTTGATGATTCCTTAACTTATCACCTAGCTTCGACATTCAGGAAACGAGTCCACGGTACATTGGAATGCGTTTGGACCGAAGGGAAGCTTGCCGAGAACTCAAAAATACCAGAATTTGGCGCATTTGAAACTGCGATTGGTGAAATCCACCACGATATGACATGGGTCGATATCCGGGAGCAAGTGGAAAACCAAGTATCCGATGTTGTTGTACAGGAGAATATGATGATATTCAGTTCTTCAAGGATGTCGTTGCTCCTCACAAAGATAGGCCGGTTACGTAATTTACTTTTTTCTCTTCAACACAAAGTCAATTGGATGTAGTTGAGTCTGATATTGTCATGGGGTAAAAGTGTTACTGAAGCTGACGACGTACAGTCAGATTTCCTGCTCCAGAAGCTGCCCGTTCTCACTCAGCCATGCCTTCGCTTTCTCCATCCTGGTCACCTGCGATCTGACGATATTCCAAAACCTCGGAGTGTGGTTCGCCTCGATCAAGTGGGCCAGCTCATGTATGATAACGTAGTCGATCACCCAGGACGGGGCCTTAATCAGTCGCCAGTTGAAGTTGACGTTGTTTATGACCGTGCACGAGCCCCAGCGGTACCGTGCGTCGACGATCTTGGCTTGGTTGTAATCGACACCCAGTGTGGCTGCATGGGCCGCTACACGGGGGAGGATGACTTCCTTTGCTCTGGCCTCGTACCAGGCCCTCAGGGCCCCGTGGGGCCGTTGCCCGCCCTCAGAAGGGACCAGAAATCGCTGTTTGAACTGAACCTCTAAGAGGCCCTTCTTGACGACCTCTATTCGGTACGCGCGGCCTAGATACAGGGCCGATTCCCCTGACACGAATTCCTTGCCGGGGGGGTGCGGCAGAGGCTGGTATTTCTGGGTGTGGCTGAGCTTCTCGAAGATCCACTGGCGACGGGATTTGACAACCCTGGCGATGGTCTCCTCGGAAGCTGTGGCGGGCGCATGGATGACGACTTCTCGGTTGCGTTCGACCGTGATGGTGAGCTTGTCCCGCTTGGCCGACCGTTTGATGGTGTACTTCAAGTCCATGGCTGCTATTCCGCGTAGAGGATGATGTTGGTATTTTTCTCGGCGATCTCCATGATGCGGCTGATGATATGGGCTCTTTTAGGAACCAAGTCGGAGACTGCAGCGAACTTCTCGGCCAGCAGGATAACCTGGAGGTCCTCTTTTAGCTTGTTACGGGCGGGGATGCTCTCCCAAAAGCCAGCCAAGCGCAGCTCCCGCTCGACGTCGTTGTACACCCTCTGGGTCAGATCGACTAGCAGGCCGATCCTGTCGTCCTCTGCAAGTCCGTAGGTCGGCTTGGGGGCAGCGGCTAGCGGGTCGCCCGTTCCCTGGGCCATCTCGGTTGTTCCAAACAGTTCCCGTTGAAACATGCGGAAAAACGGCATATGCTTCTTGCGGTGCAGACCGTAGGTAGGCTCGTTCCCCGCCTCAATGATCCGAATGCGGAGTTTTTCCAACTCCTCTTGGATTTGATCCCATTTGTCACGGAACTGCTGGAATATGGCAGCGAGTGCCTCGGCAAACGATGCCTTCAGATCGGGATCGTCATCCAGTTCAATATCAAGGTGGTGGCGGATTGCGTGCTCGATCTCCGCTGCCCTGGTCCTGGTTCGCTTCAGCTTGTCTACGCCTTTGGAAAAGTCCTCGTCCAGAATGGAGATGGGTGACACCTTTACGTCGATCCCTCGGGATTCCAGGAACTGGTCAGTGATTGCCCGCAGCTTCGGCGGGATGCCTTTCATACTGAGCCGCTCGTCCCGGAAGTGTTTGCCCGCCAAAGCGTTTACTTCCACAAGAGCCTGATATTTGTTCAAGTATTTCAGGGCTTGCTTAGCAGGTAACACCAGATTTAGGGAGCGAGTGAACTGCTTGAAAACAAGCATGAAATCGAAGCGGATGTCCTCATCATAGAAGACATCATAGAAGGCGTCATGGTCCGTAAGGTCTTTCAATCCGTGCTTGTTGAGGAGAGCCATGACCGCGTTATAGTGGGACTTCAGCTCACGCAGTTCCTCTTCGGGGGAGCTGAGGGCCTCGGTGACTTCCTTCTGCTCCCGTTCATCGTAAGTGTCGAGGGCCCTTTTCAGGTGGTGCCCGATGCCGACATAATCGACAACAAACCCTTTTTCTTTGGCTTCCCCACCTACCCGGTTCACGCGGGCGATCGCCTGCAGCAGGTTGTGAGCGACGACTACCTTGTCCAGATACATTACCTGCTCAATAGGAGCGTCGAACCCGGTCAATAACATGTTATTTACTATGAGGATACCCACATCACCGCTTGCCCCTTCTTCGGTGCTTCCGAACGCAAGCTTGAAGCTTTTGATGCTGGCCTCGTGCTGGGAGCTGTTAGTGAAGTCCTTGAGTTCGAGTACGTCGTTAGTGCGGCCCGAGATGATGACGTCGGTTTGCATCCGCTTAAGCTGATCAAGATCGAGCTGGCTTGGGTTCGAGGTCGCCAACTCGGCCACTGCTGCTGCCAGGGCGGCGTCGACATGCTTCTTGTAACGGACAGCGGCCATGCGACTATTGGCTACGAGCTGGCCCTTGTAGCCGTTGGGATACACATGGGTCAGGTAGTGCTGGACCATATCCTTGGCTTTGGCCGCAATGGTGGGCTCGGCTTCGAGGTAGGCGTTCCGAGAACCGTAGCCAATGATCTCGAGCCGTTGCCTGAGATTGTAGTCGCTGAAGACGTCCGCGAAGGCTTGGTCCATGGCTTCCTGATCGGGGACCTCTGCATTGAGGGTGCGGCCCTCGTATATGATCTCCAGGGTCACCCCGTCTTCAATGGACTGGCGCATTGTGTATTTGTCGATGTAGTCGCCGAATACTCTCTCGGTCTTGTCGATGGGGGTTCCCGTGTAGCCGATTTTGGTGGCGTTGGGGATCCCCTTGTCCAGATTAGCACCGAGCAACTTGTACTGGGAGCGGTGGGCCTCGTCGGTCATCACCAGGATGTTAGTGCTCGGGTTCAGCTCGGGGAAAGTCTCTTCCAGATCTGTCTCGCGGAACTTGTGGATCATGGCCATCACCAGGTCGCTTGTATCGGTCTTGAGGAGTTCCTTCAGCCGTTTAATGCTGTTTGCGACGTTGACTGTGAATCCGGTGCTCTGGCTGGTCTCAGTAAGTTGCTGTTCTAACTGGATACGGTCGGTCACGAATACAACCTTCCAGTTAGCAAGCTGGGCGTGTCGGTACATCTCTCGCACCATGAACATCATGGTCAGGGATTTTCCACTACCCTGAGTATGCCAGATAATGCCGCCCCGCTCCCTGGGTGTCCGGCCTTCCAGGAGGCGGGATACGGCCAGCTTTACAGCCCGGAACTGCTGGTAGCGGCCAACGATCTTGATAGTCTGGCCCGTGTCGTTGGCCTGAAAAAGGGTGAATGTGCGGATCAAGTCCAACAAGTTGCGGTGGTCGAGCATACCAGCGACGAGGCGTTGCTGATCGTTGGGAGCCCCTGCACCGCGGTCCAGGTCGTCAAGCTTTCTGGGGTAGGGGTCGGCCCAGCGGTAGAAGTACTTCTCGGTGTGGGTGGTGATGGTCCCGAATTTGGCCTGTTGGCGGCAGGTGGCCACGACGAACTGGTTAAAGAAGAACAAGGGTTGACTGCCCTCGCCTTTGGATCCTCGCTGCTCGCTGTATCGCATGATCTGATCAATGGCCTCGGCAATAGCATCCTTCACTTTGGGGGATTTGCACTCGATCACGACAACAGGCAGCCCGTTCAGAAATAGGACAATATCGGGGATGATGTGGTGCTCGGTTCCGAGGATGCGAACCTTGAACTGGCAGACCGCGATGAAACTGTTCTGGTCGGGGCTGTCGAAGTCAACCAAACGGACAGTGGGGCTTTTCTGGCCTGTCGTGCGGTTCTCGCCCACGCTGGTGTT
The DNA here is from genome assembly GCA_019038625.1 of Candidatus Latescibacterota bacterium. Classification (NCBI taxonomy): domain Bacteria; kingdom Pseudomonadati; phylum Candidatus Latescibacterota; species Candidatus Latescibacterota bacterium. The sequence continues at coordinate 6,276 of JAHOYU010000088.1, forward strand.
TTCCAGCAACAAGTGGAACAAGTGACGGTTGTTCTCAAGTAGGCCAGTTCCCGGGAATGATCCGGTGAGCCGTTTGACGACTTCCTCGACCTGGTCGTCGTCGAGCCAGGGGTTGATGACCATCAGTCGTTTGCGGAGGATAGGGAGAAGGACCACCTCGGTGAAGTTCTCGCGGTAGCTGTCGCCGGGGTGCTGTGAGCGGTCGAGGTCGACAATCTGCCATCCGAGGCTTTGGAGCTGGTCCAGAAATGGGTTTTCGACGTGGTTGCGTTCGTCGAGCTTGATGCTGGTTGCGACCTTATCCGTGCTCATGGGGAGGTCTCCTTTGAGTTAGACAGCAGGGGAGTAACACGGACCTTGCCGGTGAGGAGGTCTTGCATGAGGGCTGCTTTAAGGGATTTCAACTTTTCATTTTTTTGGATTCTAATGTCTATGGCTAAATCCTGATTTGAAGCAATCAACAAAATCCTTCGTTGTTCTTCCAGTGGGGGCCTCGCATAAGTTAGCCCCCTCAGCTGGCTTGTGTTGATGTTGTAGTTACCTGCAGAAGTTGTGGCGCTCTTTTCAATGTATTGCCGACCAATTTTACTGTTGAGTAAATATCCTGCAAACTTTGGGTGAAGTTCATTATTGTTAAAGCGAATTCGGATTAAGTGTAGCGTCCAGAAACAAATGTCTCCCTTCTTCCTGATTAATTAGGTGACAGATT
>JAHOYU010000089.1 GCA_019038625.1 Candidatus Latescibacterota bacterium
GCATGAGAAAGATTCAAACGACTCTGTTGTTACTTCTCATCCCAACGATCCTGTCAGCTGGAGAATACAGGATTTTACATGAGGATAACTCCAGCGTCACAGTAGAATTTTCTCCAGCCCGGCCGCTGGTCGAGCAGATGGGGGCCGTAGAGGGTGGATTCCTTGCCAGGATCGCCGTAGAGGGATACATGCCTGAGAGAGTGGAAGGAAGACCGGTCCTTCCCGTTCAGAGATATTTTTTCCAGGTGCCAGCAGTAGAAGGAATCAGGTTTCAGGTATTGGATGTCGATCTGGTCATGCTTGACGGCATCCTGCCTGAAGTCTGGTTTTCCGGGAAAGTCGACATAGATGACCACTTGAGAGCTCTTCGTGACAGGGATGTGATGAAGGGTATCGAGCACGCGATCCTGGCTGGTACCGGCACGATGAGCAGGAGAAAGCTAGCCCTTGTAGATATATACCCGGTCATATGGGATCCTGGTACGTCATCGCTGGGCTACGCGGAGCGTATAGTTGTCAGGCTGTCCTTTGCTCCGCAAGAGATATCAGGGAAGACTACAGGCAGGAGAGGTTTCGGTGACAGTCATATAATCAACGCCGATCAGGCTGCAGGCTGGATAAAGCCAACTACGACCGAATCTTCTGCATTGAGGACCCCGTTTGAATTTTCGCTCGCCGACGACTGGCTCAAATTGAAAATAGCGGATACAGGAGTCTATGTGGTGACCTATACTGATATCCTTTCCGCGGGTCTCGATCCGGGTGAAATAGATCCAGCCACTATCCGTGTCTTCACTGGCGGTCCTCTGCAGCAGCCTGCTGCGGCTGATGATGGTGGGAGTTTTGAGGATGACTACCATCTCGATGAATGCGCGGTGCTCTACAGGGGAGACAACTCAGGTTCATTTTCTCCCGGTGATTCGATCATTTTCTACGCTCCCGGGATCGAGGGATGGATGAACGATCTCGATCCATCCGCCGATGTCATAGAATGGTATGAGCACGATTATGCTGAAAATTCTAACTACTGGCTCTCATGGGGACATGGCTTTGCGGGACAACCTCTCAGGATGGAAGAGCGGGATGTCAGTATTGCCGGTGTAACCCCGGATCTTGATGTAACTACATATGAGGAGAGGATACACAGGGAAGAGGATAATCTCTATGATCCGAAGTACACTGAGGACAGGTGGTACTGGAGATCCCTCGGAGCCGGGAGTTCATCGTTTACCGACAATTTCACTCTGGACAGCGTGGTGGGGAATGGCAGGTTCCGCACCCTCGGTTACGGTCCATACAACTCATATGACATTATCAATCCGACTTACTATATCAACGGGGCGGAGGTAGGGACACTGGCCTGCTCGGTGGCCATCTACTCTTTTGATCCAGAGACGCTCGATGTTGCCATCAACAACCTGGTGAATTCGACAAACACGTTCAGAGTCGTCAAGGAACCGGGCGATATGGTCTATGTCCTCTGGTACGAGATCTATTACGAACGATATCTGAACGCGACAGGTGGGGAGTTGAATTATTTCAGCCCGGATGAGATCGGGCAGGCACGATTCCAGTTGAACGGATTCTCGACGGGTGAGAGGTTCCTCTTTGATGTCACTTCGTTCAAGTCTCCAGTATTATTGACGCATTTCAGCAGCACCGCAGAAAATATAACATACATTGACGGATTATCCGGTTCTCCGGCACATTACTTTGCGATGCAGGCCCATGCTCTCAGACATCCGGAGATAGAGAGATACTCCCGTTTAACGGGCAGCCTGGTCTCTTTGAGAGATGAACCGGCCTGCCCGAATATGGTGATCATCTACAACAGCAGGTTTGAGGCGGCGGCGAGCGAGCTCGCTTTGTACAGGTCATCGCACCTGCCCCTGGTGGAAGACCCGCTGGTAAAAGCCGTGGATGTCCGGCAGATCTATGATAATTTCTCTGGCGGCATGAAAGACCCGGTCGCGATCAGGAACTATCTGAAATTCCTTTACGATAATTTCGATGATGGGATCGAGTCTGAGATAAAGTACGCCCTTCTGATGGGTAACGGTACTTATGATACGAAAGATATCCTGGGAACCGGGATAGACTATGTGCCCCTGTATGTAAAAGATTATGGGCGAGAGATGGTCGAAGACGACGACTTTTTCGCGAGACTCGATGGGGACAACGACAGGCTAATAGATCTCGGCCTTGGCAGGATGACGGTCCTTTCGGCATCTGAGGCTTCTGCATGGGTGAGAAATATCATCGCATACGAAGCGGATGTCGAACCTGGAGCATGGAAGAACAAGGTGATGCTGGTCGCCGATGATGAATTTTCCGCAAACACGAACTGCGACTACAGTTTTATGATAGACACTGAATACATGAGTCAGGGATACACATATTTTCCGGATTTCATCGATTTAAAAAAGATATACCTTCATCATTATCCGTTCAGTGGTGATCTGAAGCCTGAGGCGTCAAACGACCTGCTGGACGGATGGAACGATGGCGCTCTGATCGTAAAATATACCGGGCACGGATCTCCCCAGCAGATGGCCGATGAGCGCGTGATGCAGAAATCCGATGTATATTCCCTGAGAAACGGGGACAGGAGGCCACTCTTCCTGGCATTTTCATGCTCGGTAGGCAATATCGAATCTCCATATCAGAGGAGTATCGCTCAGGAGATGGTCGTACGGGATGACGGTGGCGCGATTGCGACGATCACAGGTACAGGAGGCACTCTTGGAATACCAAACAGGGAACTCTGTTTTTCCCTGTTCAAGACTTTGTTCACATCAGAGGACAGCACCGGAACATGGCCGTTGGGGACTACGATGATGCTGGCCAAGCCCTGCTGCGCGGTTTTCGGGGACGGTATGAATAATTCCCAGTATATTCTTCTCGGTGATCCGGCTATGATGCTGGCTATGCCCGGTTATACGGTCGAACATGAAGTGAGCACCATTGACACGATGCTGACCGGTGCCAGGTATACTCTGGACGGCAGGGTCATGTCAGGAGGAGCCGTACTCACCTCGTTCAATGGTAACGCCGACATCATCGTACAGGAATCATTCGAAAATGTTAATGATGGACCGATCACATGCTATTACGGGTATGAATTGAAATATTACCTGCCCGGCAAGGAGATATTCAGAGGGTCGGTCGATGTAAGCGCGGGACGCTTCAATATCGATTTTGTCATTCCAATCCGATGCAAGACGGGCCCTGAGGCGAGGGTCAGGTCGTATGTGACCACAAATGGTGAGGACGGTGTAGGCGCAGAAGATTCCCTGTTAATAGTGAGCAACCCGGATATTCCCCAGAATTCGGGGCCACCATCGATAAATATCTTTTTCAGCGGACAGGCAACGAAGGTGAAACAGGGTGCCTCGCTGAACGTGGAGATCTCCGACGATGACGGGATCGCGATCCTTGGCAGTGACCCGCAGAGCTCCATCTTTCTCGAGTTCGATCGGAGCGGCTACCCGATATTTGTCACCGATTATTTCACCTATGATCATGGATCTTCGACAACTGGCAGGGTCGAATATCCCCTGCATTCAGGATTCAGCCCGGGCCCCCATTCAGTTATCGTCAGAGCGTTCGACAATCTGGGGGAATCTTCCACCGATACGCTCGCGTTCGATGTGGTCGAGGAGGGGCTCTACACGGTAAGCGATGTGTTTAATATGCCGAATCCCTTTACGGAAACTACGAATTTCGTCTTCCAGCTCAGTAACGACGCGGATGTCGTCCTGCGAGTGTACAATGTCTCTGGAAGAGAGATATGGAGCCGTAAGACCTATGGGGAGGAAGGATTCAACAGTATTTATTGGGATGGAAGGGATTATGGAGGAGACAGGCCCGCGAACGGGACTTATCTCTATCTCCTGGATGTTTCATTCAGAAACTCTTATAACCGCTGTGAAACTGTTTCAGGAAAGGCGGTTTTGCTACGATAAGCTGTTAACGAGCTTTTGATTACGGATGCAGGTATTAGCTTTCCGCGTGTGCCAAAAAGCTTGACCCGGGTCCGTGTGGAATATAGTTTTATAGAAGGAGTCTAATACTAGAAGGAGATAAATATGGTTAAGGTTTTCAGGACAATATCAGCCGTTTTGCTTATTTCCGCCCTATGCGCAGGGCAGGCGCTGGCCCAGGGAGAATCGGGTGCGAGTAGTCTGATCATTCCTCCCAGCGCAAGGGCGAACGCGATGGGGCAAAGTTTTGTTGCTCTGTCCGAGGATGCTACGAGTCTTTGGTGGAACCCGGCCGGAATGGCTTTCCAGAAAAGAGCCGTGGACTTCATGCATACTCAGCTGGTTCCCGACCTCGCTTCGGATGTCTTCTTCGAATACCTTGGAGTGATATACGAGATCGAGGGGCTAGCCGTTATCGGTGCTAATATCCAGTATCTTACATATGGTGAGTGGGAAGCGACAAGCGAGACAGGAGAGGATCTTGGAACTGCCAAGTCTTATGAGTTCGTTCCCACCATCGGTGGAGCCATAAGGATAACAGATAATCTGGCTGTCGGGTTGAATCTTAAATTTATCTATGTGAATCTGGCTCCCGCCTGGGCGACAGTCGAGCAGATCGACGGAACGGGCCATTCTGTCGGAGTCGATTTCGGTGTGCTTTGGAAGGTGCCTGATTTCAGTGTTGCCGGATATAAGATCAGCAGGTTGAGGCTCGGATCCAGTGTAGTGAATATCGGCCCGTCGCTGACATACAAGAACCGTGACCAGGCCGCCCCGCTTCCGAGGAATCTCAGGGTGGGTTTCGCTTATACTCCGGTACAGGACGAGGGTATGGAGATCACTATGGTCGCCGATGTCAACAAGTCTCTCGTCGACTATTTCACAGATGAAGATTACAAGCGATCGAACACTTATCATGTGGGTGCGGAATTTGTTTATGCGGCTCTTCTCGTGATACGCGGTGGGTATATTCAGGACAAGGATGGGGATATCAAGGCTCCAACCTATGGCTTGGGATTTCTCATGCTCGAGAATAAATTGAGGATCGATTTCGCCAGTATTCCCCAGGCGTCAGATCTCGAGAGGGTATATCGCTGGTCGGTCGGATACAATTTCTAGATCCACCCCTGGGAAAGGTTCAGCCACTTGGCAGCGGTTAGCTATAATATGCGGACAGGCCTGGCACTGTTTCTGTTGACCATCTTTGCAGCTTTGTTGTCCGATGCATATGCTTCGGGCAGGAAAGCTCCCGTCCTCAGAAGATCGGATAACGGGACCTTCGTCTATTCAGGCGAGAGGAAAGACGTTCCGGATTACGACAAGCCACCGAGAAAAATATTCGATTACGACGATGTATCCCGTAGACTGGCAAGTCGTGCGATGTTGACTAAGGGGGGCGGCCCCGGAGTGGTTGAAGGGACCATACGTGTTGTCGTACTGAGGATCGCATTCAGAAACAACAGCATGCCCGGACTCACCAGTATATCTACCGATGGAGATTTCGATCTGACTCCCGGCGGCACATCGCTCATCGATCCGACTCCTCATAATTCAGTATATTTCAGCGGACATATGCAGGGCCTCCATAATTATATCGATCTTCAGTCCTGCGGTAAGCTGCAGGTCGAATGGGACATCCTGCCGCAGGAGGAGAACGGTTCCTACAAACTATCTGACATAGCCGATTACGGGCCGGGCAGCGGTGGAGGATGGACGACTCCCCAGCTGGCTCACTTTCTTTATGACGCGGTTGTCACAGCCGACCAGGAACTGGCTGATCAGGGATATCCCGTCAGGCTTTCAGATTACGATGCAGTCATCCTGGTGCATGCGGGCGCCGATCTCCAAAGTGATTATTATTCGGACAGCCCTAACGACATCCCCTCGTTTTTCGCGCGACTTGGTGATGTGGACCAGATACCTATCGAGGGCGGCTCGACGATAATATCGGAAATATCAGTTGTGCCTGAGACAGCTACGCAGGATGGTATCCACGGGAGCCAGGCGTCCGTGCTGGCCCATGAATTCGGACATGTCCTGGGGCTTCCAGACCTCTACGATGTCTATTATGGAATGCCGATCGTGGGAGTATGGGACCAGATGGATTCCGGCAGCCAGGTCGGGGTATACCTGATCGATGGTGATGAGGAGATATATGTCCTCGGTATCCTGCCCGCCGGATTCGGTGCCTGGTCAAAATACATGTTGGGATGGCTCGATGTCGACACGGTCCAGACTTTCGACAATGAGATAGCTCTCAGTGCCCTGGAGAAATGCCCATCGCGAGCTGTCAGGGTCGATATAACCGGTGATGAATACTATCTGATAGAGAACCGTGCCGCGGAGACGGACGACATATATACTCAGCCCGTCTGGGATCCCGTATCAGGAGTCGTGATCGGCTGGGGCAACTGTCTGAATTGTGATGAGGGTGAAGTAGATGAATACGAATGGGAACTTGTCAACACCTACGACATTCTGTTGCCCACCGAATCTGATTATCCTTCGAGCGACGGGGGGCCAGGCTTGCTCGTCTGGCATATAGATGAAAGTTTCATTGCCGACCGGTGGTATGAGAACGAAGTGAACTCCAGATGGCCTTTTGGAGTCTGGCTGGTTGAAGCGGGTGGAGAGACAGACCTCGGCAATCCATATTCCGGTTACAGGATGGGGTGGTTTGACGACGCGTTTTATGCCGGCAACTCCGAGGTGATGTCTGACTCGACTTTTCCTTCGGCGTGGAGTAACTGGGGTGTGCCCTCGGGAGTAAGGCTCGAGAATGTATCGGGTAGAGATACATTGATGACATTCGGCGCGGGGGTAAGGGATATCGATTATTCGGAGCCTTTTGTCCCGGCGACCACGATTCCCGATGGAGGAGCGCTTCACCTTGCGGGCCAGAACAGATCGGTCCTGGTCGACGCTTTCGGTGGAGTATATGTCACGGGCCATGATGAGATGGTGGCTCATGTAGCTGTTCCTGCTATGACACCGATGCTTCTTGCTCCGGGATTCGATTCTTCTGACGGGGCGGATGCGGTTATTATCGTTGGCGCGGATGGGTTGTTTCATGCATTGAGTACTTACGATTGGGAAGCGATCAACGATTCATGGCCAGCTTCGTTCGGAGCGGGACCTGTCACTCATCCTGCGCTGTTTACCGCTGATGAGGATGTAATGATCGCGGCAGTCTTTGATGACGGCAGTATGCGGCTGACAGGCAGATCCGCTGTGGATGAAGTCGATCCGTACTATTTACCTGACGGTATGAGTTTTTCCGGAAACCTTGTCATAGAAGATGATGGGACAGGAAATTCGACACATATGGTGATTCTTGTCACAGGCCAGGTTACAGGGGAGACAAGATTGTCCCGTTTTTCTCCTGTTGATGGCAATATTGTACAATTGTTGGGTTGGGATCCCGTAATCCCGCTATCACAGACCGATATGTCAGGGAGGATCGTTCTGCTCGGTGGAGATCTCGATCCCGCTGCCGATGGATATGAATTCTATGTAGTGGCGATGTCGACCGGCAGGGTGATATGTTGCGGCCAGGACGGAATCATATCGGACAGAAGTCTTGGGAAAGCTGTCATAAGCGTACCCGCCCTTCAGGATATGAACGGAGATTCATATATTGATATCGTAATGACCGACGGGATCAATATCCATGTCAGGGGAACCACAGGATCAAGCATCACGGGATGGCCAAGGAATATCAACGATATGTTCGTGCTTCCGATGGAAATCAGGATAACAGCGGCGTTGACAACCGCATCTTCATCGGAGGGAGCCTGGGTAGCGGTCGGTACAGACGCAGGCATCTTCTTTATCCTGGATCACATGGGCGAACTTGTCCCTGGCTACCCGAAGAGAATAGCCTCCAGTCTGAATCAGCCTGTAGAGCTGACAGTGTCCGGAGAAGAGGGACAATATATTTATCTGGATATGATCTATAATCATGGAATAAATGAATTTTACGATTTCAGGCCTCCAGGCGGCTCAGTCAAGTGGCGCAGGGGTGATTTTGGACCTCCGGACCCTGATATCTCCTGGCCGATGCTTTATGGCGATACAGGACGTACAGGCTTCGCGTCCGGTTCAAGCGGGTTCGATACTGCCATTCCTGCCTGGACCGAACTGGAAGAAGGGATAACCATTTATCCGAATCCTTCGAGGACGGGTAAAGTCTCGGTCCATTTCAGTGCGCCTGAATCCGGCAAAGCCAGTATAAGGATTATGACCCTTACCGGCGAGTTAATCTTTGAAGAGACAAAACAACTCTCCGGGGGAGAAGATGAATTTGAGATTTCGATGTTGGATAAGGCTTCCGGTGTATATATCTGCAGGCTCGAGATAGAGGCTGGCAGCAGAAGCGTGAGTATAAACAGGAAATTCGCAGTTATCAGATGACCGTGGAGGAATCAGATGAGGAGTGATCATAGAATCCTGCTGGTAGTGGCTGTATTATCCCTGATGGCAATAATTCCCCATCCGATATTTGCGATCGATGGTGAAAGGCCCATGGATGCTACTTCATCGATATTCAAAGAGGACAGGGGGTTCGACCTCGAGAGATACAAGAGCAGGGAGACTCTCAGTCTGGGTGGAAGGAAGCTCGACAGGCCAATGGCTTCGAGAGCAGATGTCCTTGCCCCTGCGGGAGTGAGAAGGAGCGCTATGCGGCCCGGAGGCAAGAGGAAGATGGCAATCTCTGTGCTGGCATCCGCTCTTCTTCCCGGACTCGGAGAATTGTATCTTTACCTCGATTCCGGAGAGAAGAAAGCGCTGTACAGGGCCCCCGTGTTCATGGCTCTTGACGCCTATCTCTGGTATGGTTACAAGGATAATTACGACAGGGGCAAGGATTTCAAAAGAGAATACGAGGCATACTGCGATGCCCACTGGAGTGAAGAGAGATTCCTCGCGCAGCATCCCGAATGTATTGGGTACGGAGGGTGCGATGACTGGGAGATGTACAATGAAATCGGGCCTGCGAGTCAGGATTTTTTCTTTATCTATATACCGAGGGACCTGGACAGGGAAGAATATTACGAGAACTGCGGCAAGTATGATGCTTTCGTCTTCGGGTGGGACGACTGGGACGACACTGGATGGGACTATCAATACGAGACTTTCCAGCCATGGACTCCTCACAGGACTGAATACTGGCGCATCAGGGACGAAAGCGATAAGTACCTGGTCAGGGCCGACCAGCATATCATGTTGGCGATAATAAACAGGGTCGTCTCGATGCTCGACTCCGCCTGGCTGGCATATACGATAAACAGGGGCAGCGTCGATGACGGCGGACTGACTCTCGATTTCACGCCTGGACGGGAAATGTCCACTGTGGGAATAAGCTACCGTTTTTAGGGGGTTTCAGTTTGAGAACGATGATCATTATGATGATTCTGTTTACCTGCTCTCTTTCGGCTGCGGAAGCGTCTAATGTTTTTTCCGATCCGGCTTCAGGTGTCGATGAGGGTTTTGATAACAGCGGAGTCAGACTTGAGATTGCCTCTCCGTCGGTGATAGCCTGCGCGGGACCTTTTTCCATGTCAGTGGGGCAGGATCCGAAAGAAAAAAATCAAGGTGGTCTTTCCGGTCTCTACAGATCACCGGCAAAAGAAGCCGGATTGTCATTCCTTCTTCCCGGACTGGGACAGCACAGGATGGGAAACGATCTCAGGGCGAAGGTATATTTCGGACTGGAAGGAGTCGGTTGGGTAGCAGCTGGAGCTTTCTTCTACCAGTCGCTCGTACGCCGTGATGAGTATGAGGAGTATGCCGATGTCTATGCTGGCCTGAATGGGTCGGGGTATGGTGAGAGTTATTACGAGACGATAAGTAACTACATCAGCAACGACGGGCCGGGAGGCTACAACGAATATGTGCTCAGAGAGGCCAGAAACCTATATTACCCGGACAAAGCCGCGATGGATGACTATTATGAGGAAAACGTGATCACTGGAGATATGAGCTGGAGGTGGGAGACAGACAAAGCCTACTATAATTACAGGGAACTCTTCGCTGGTAGTGATACATCCAGGAGGCGTGCCGTATATGCCCTGTTCTTTATCGTCGGGCTAAGGGTCGTCAGTATGGTCGATGCTCTCAAACTTGCAAGGGATTCCAACGAAAGAATGGACAGAGAGCCGGGAATATCGATCCATGTCGAACCGGAGCGTGGCGGGTTCAGGATGTCCTTATGCCGTTCGTTCTGAGAAGGACCCGGACTATCAGACTCTTGTCCGGCTCCTTTATCATCTTTTTAATTCTACTGCTGACATCTGATCAGTCAATGCCCGGGCCCAGGATTGCCTCGACCCGGTCCGATGACGATCCTGAGATAGCCGGGAACGAGTATATATCCGGTGAGATGGAGCTCTTTCTGTATAAAGAGACGATCGTTCTCGGAAAAGGCATTCTTCGAGAACCTCTTGGACTGGATGTCTCACCGACAGGAGAAATCTTTGTAGCCGATGCAATGACTGGAAAGATCTTTATCTTTGCTCCGGATGGTGCCGTGGTAGAATTCGAGGATCCTCCCCTGGGCAGTTCGATTTATCCGATAGACCTTGCTGTCAACGGCACATTCGTATATGTGCTCGACTACTCCGATAACAGGCTTCTGCGTTATGACCGGAACGGTACGTTCCTTGACGTCCTGATCTCATTCGGACTTTACGACAGAATGAGGCCTTCTTCGGTCAGTGGCGGTGGGGGAGGGCGTCTTCTGACTACGGATATGAAGAACCATGGATTGACCATATGGACTCCCCTTCTTGATATCGAATTTTTGTGGAATGAGTTCGGGTTTATGGAGGGGGCTCTCGACAGACCGGCAAAGGCCGTTCTCCTTCTGGATGAAAGAATAGCCGTAGCAGAGACTGGAAACAAAAGGGTGCAGATATTTTCGCCATCAGGCAGATATGAGTCAATACTTGTACTGCCGGATGATACAGGTTTCGAGAAACCCCGTTCCATCTGTGTCGGCAGGGATGGAAATATTCATGTAGCCGATACGGATGCGGGCGCGGTCTTTATCTTTTCCCCGGATCTTTCCTTTCTTGGAAAGATAGACTCCTTTGGCGGAATGAAGATATCTCCATCTGCAGTAGCCGTCGGCTGGAACGGTGGACTGTACATAGCCGATATAAGATCCGGCTCGATCCTCGTCATGAAACGGGTTGATAGCGTCGACGAATGAAGACTCTGATAAATATCAATATATTTATGGCAACCGCCTTGATCCTGATCTGCTCCGGTTCGCAGGCCTTTGCCAGCGATACCGTTCTTTCTACGGACGTTCCCGGAAAACTTGTCAGAATACCACTCAGGTACGCTTACAGGCAGCAGGCTCTGAGAGTCCTCGAGTCTGGGGAGGACAGGATAGACCTTGGCCGGTCATTCCTCATCCCCGGGAGTGATTCTGTATGGGTAGATGGCCGCCTTCTAAAGAGGGAGATCGAATACCGGATCAATATTCTCAGGGGTTCTGTCATCCTCGTTTTGCCCCCGGTCGGTGGAGAAGTTTTCAGGGCGACCTGGTCGAGGTATCCATTTTCATATGCTCCCGTCTTTGCATCGCGTTTTCCAGGGGAGAAGCCTGCATCGGCGGTAGATCTTCCTGATGCGGTCGACTCTGAAAGAGAGAAGAGTCGACAGGCCAACCCTTACAGACTGAACCTTTCAGGAAGCAAGACCGTCGGGTTTTCAGTCGGGTCCAGCAGGGGGTTGGGTATCGACCAGAGCATGAAGGTGACCATGGCCGGCAAACTGGCTCGAGACCTTGAGGTGAAGGCCTTTCTTACAGACGACAATCTTCCCGTACAGCCGGAAGGAAATACCGAAGAACTCAAACATCTCGACAAGATATATGTACAGATCAACAGCAAGCATATGGAGGCAAGGCTTGGTGATTTTCCTACAGGACTCGAGTGGTCCGGATTCTCCAGTTTTAAGAGGGAATTGAGAGGAGCGTCCATAAAGGTGGATGTCGGTGGGCAGGAATTCACGGTCGGTGGAGGAATCGCACAGGGAAGATTCAAAACGGCCGAATTCCGCGGCAGAGATGGCGTTCAGGGGCCATACGAGCTTCTTTCCGCGAGGCGGTTCAACGGGATCATTATCCTTCCTGGTTCTGAGAGTGTCCTGCTGGATGGAAGGGAGATGAAGCGGGGTAATGAAAACGATTTCACAATCGATTATGTGCGGGGGACCATCACATTCACGGAGAGAAATACGATCAGTGTAGATTCCGAGATCATCGTTGATTACCAGATGGGCGAAGATGATTATGAAAGAACCACTGTCACGGCTGGATGGTCCGCTCCGTTCCTCGACGACGCGGTCAGGCTCAGGACCTTCTTCTTCCGTGAAGGAGACAGTTCCGGTAAGCCGATCCGTGGCAGCCTGACAAGAGAAGAGACCGCTGTTCTTGAGGCAGCCGGAGATGACGCGGGGTCTGCTGTCACAAGTGGAGTCGAGGAGGTGGAAGACGCTGAAGATGCCTACATCCTGATTCCGGCCGGCACTCTCCCTGAGCATTATCAATTTATCGAGATCGGTGGGAGATACAGGTTGAGTTTCCACGAGACCCGGCCGGGCGAAGGAGATTATGAACCTGATGGATTTACGAAAAGGGGAGAAGTCAGATACAGATATGTCGGAGCTGGAAACGGAAGTTTTTCGGTCGGCAGGCCTCTTCCCCTGCCAGAGATGAAACAGGTGTTCACCCTGGGGTTTGAAGCCAAAAAGGGAGTCTTATATCTGGATGGAGAGGGAGACGTCAGTCTCTATGACAGGAATACTCTTTCCGGGGTCGATGACGATGATAACACCGGTGGAGCCATGAGGGTCGGAGGAGGCATCAGAGGCCTCTCCATGCCTCTGGGCAAGCTTGACATCAAGGGTGAATATTCGATGCTGGAGGAGAGGTTCGCGCCGGCGGATAAAGCGAGATCATCGTACTTCTATAGAAACTGGAACCTCGAAGATGTTCCCCTGGAAGGAAAGGAAGAGATCAGCGGAGGATCGATCTCCTGGGTGGCCGATTCACTGTGGGACATAAGCGGTAGTTACAAAAGATTGGTGAGAGGCGATTCTCTGTCTGCTGTAAGGAGCGATCTTTCTGCAAATATCGGAGACCTGCGTAGACGAGGGATTTCAATAAATGCCTTTGATTCGAGGACCGGTGATGACAGGGACAGAAAGTCCGCCGAAGTCGATGCATCGTTCTCCTTCTGGCATCTGGCACCTCGGTTCCGGTTCGATACCGAACGATACCGGGCTTTCGATCGGGCGGCGGCGGATACGGGAAGGTACTACTATGAGAATTCATTCGGTCTGGCTGGAAGAGGACTGGGGGGGTACAGGGCAGATCTATCCCTGGTGACAAGACGTACTGACCTGATGTCGACCGCAGGCGAGATATGGTCGCGCGCCAGGGAGACCGATGAAATAAGACTTGATGCCGGATATTCCGGCGGGTCGAGAGTCGTGGACCTGTTTATCTCCCACAGGACCACACGTGACGCCTCTGGAGGCGAAAGCAAGCACGATCTTGCAAGGATCAGATACCGGGAGGTACTGAGATCAGCGGGGATAACGAGCGATATTGGTTACAGGATCAGTTCGGGTGAGGACAGGAGACTGGAGAAGACTGTAATATTCGTGGGAGAGAACGAGGGAGACTATGATGAGGAGGGAAGGGAAGTCGGGCAGAAAAGGGGAGATTATATGGTGCTGTACCTGGCCGGTGGGGAAGTCGAGGCGGTCAGGACCGTAGAGCTTACATGGCGGATGAGTTATGGAAGCGGGATCAGGGGAATTTCTTCAGGGTCGTACGGAAACGGGATCCTCGGTGTTATCAGAAGGAATCTTTCGGTGGATCAATTCGTCTCGGTCCTGGAGAAGTCAGGGACAGACGAGCTGTTGAGACTTTATCTCCTCGATCCTGATATTCTTCAAAGGGACGATCTCACTCTCTACGGAAAAAATAGTTTGAGGCAGGAATGGTCTCTGCTGAACGACGTCAGCAGATACGATCTCAAGTTCGTCTTTTTCCGTGAGGATGAAGAGGATAATCGTTCAGGTGATGTTTCAACCTCAAGGTATAACAGGGAGATCGAGGTGCAGCTTGAAGTCGCAGCCGGTAACGGTCTCTCTTTCACTCTCGAAGCGGGGAAAAGACTGAGAGAGAGAGAATCCGGGGAACAGACATCACAGAGATACAGGGTGGAATCGTTATCAGGCGCTTTGATCACCGGCTACCGGCCACGCCCGTCAGTAAAGATATCCATGGAGCTTGGAAGCGAGAACAGGAAAGACGAGGTCTCGGGAGCCGGGCAGACATCCTGGTCGGTTACTCCTGCAATGAACGCGTCATTAGGGAGGAAGGTCAATCTTACCTCGATGCTCAAGTTTACCTATACGTCGATTGACGTAGGTCAGACCAAGCCTCTTTTCTTTCTTGAAGAAGGGATGAGGGAGGACTGGAACGTGATCGGCCAATACAGGTTCACAAGAAACCTGAGTTTTGGCCTTAACTATAACGGCAGAAGAGAAAAAGATTATGTGGGGGAGGTGAAGACCATCCATGCGCTCAAGATGGAATGCCGAGCATTTTTCTAGGATCATAATGGGACTGGTCTTGACTCTGATCCTTTCGGAACCTCTCCTGGGCAGTGGAATATCAGGGGGGAGGATCGAATGGCATGCCGAAGGAAGGCTGTTGGTCGAAGATATTACGAGTGGCACTCTTCTCTCGCCTGGATCGACATTTTCGGATTCATTACTTCGGGTGGAATTTGCCCGGATCGATTCCATATGTTTTGCCGCTGGATATCTTGACTGTGAGGTCGAGATAGATACGATCCCGGGTTCCGATGGCGACAAGATACGGATCACCCTGTATTCCGGAGAGAAGGCAAGGGTGGGTCGTATCAATGTGACGGGACAGGGCGCGATGAGTGAAGACGCGATTCTTGAAGTCCTGGGAATCACGTCAGGGTCGGAGTTCGATCCTGTCCGGCTGGAAGTGGCGATGGGAAGGTTGGTGCGGACATTGAATGAAGATGGGTATCCGTTCGCCCAGGCATGGATCACTGGAGTCGGCCATGAACCGGGGAGTGGGACCATCGATCTGTCTATCTCCCTGATCGAAGGAAAGTCAGCCTTCGTATCCGATATATATTTCGAGGGTATTTCCAGGACAGACTCTACCATCGCATTAAGAATTTCCAGACTGAAAAAGAATGTCCGTTTCGATGAAAAAGCTCTGAACAGGGCGCGAAAATATCTGGTTTCGTCCCGTCTTTTCGAGAGAGTGGGTAAGGCTCGGGTCACTGGAACCACGGGGAACAGAGTCGATCTTGTTATTCCCGTAGAAGACAGGAAGAGAGCAAACTATTTTTCCGGAGCGTTTGGTTTCTCCAGGAAGGAAAACGGAGATTACCGGATGAACGGTGCCGTGCAACTTGAATTGAAGAACATAGCTGGCACTGGTCGTAATGCCGGGTTCGACTGGCTCAACGACGGCCTCGGGTATTCGAGGACCAAACTGGTCCTGATGGAACCCTTTCTCTTTTCGACTCCCATGAGCCTGGATCTTGAGGTCGGGCAGACGGTAAACGATACGTTGTACGATATGGTCTCTGCCGGTGGGTATATCAGTTTTCCTATAGGGCCAGTCTGGTCTGTGAGTGGTGGCCTGGCTGGTGACAGGACCACCTTCGGTGATGGTTCCGGGCTGGAAAAGAGTTCACGAAAGCGTTACAGGATTGGCCTGACGGGAGAACCAGGGACATGGTGGAGGTTGAGGATCGACCTCGAAGGAGCAATGAAGACGAACAGCTTTGTCGATGGGAACAGCGAGGACGAAACTCAGTTGATCTACTATTTAGAGTCTTCAGTCGAGGCAGGTTTTTCAGATTCACAGGCTTTCTTTGCCAGAATGGCGGCAAGTGGGATCGTCTCATCGGGTGATATCACTCTTTCAGAGATGTTCACGCTTGGTGGGGCAAGGACATTGAGGGGATACAGGGAAAACCAGTTCCGTGCCGAACGGACAGGATTTATAAATCTCGAATACAGATTTGGAGGAGAGAGCCGGATATTTCTGTTTGACGATGTCGGCGGTTTTTTCAGGGAGTCTGAAGGTTGGACAGTAAAGAATGGTTTTGGATTCGGTATCAGGTCGACTTCCAAAGCGGGCACTGTGGAACTGAGTTTCGGCCTCGGAGACAAGATCTCACTGAACGAGACGAAGATACATATCTCGCTGATAGAGGTTTTCTAGCCGGGACCATCCGGTAGTCTGCCCCTTATAAAATGATTCCGCTGTACAGACCAGGTACTGTCGTATATAATGGGCGCCCTGAACACCGAGAGGAGGCCGTGGATTTGACAGAATACGAGATAGCGAAATCGGGCAGGATCAGCGATGCTTTAAAGGCAGTCGCCGAAGAAGAGAATATCGATCGGGAACAGCTCAGAGAGCTTGTGGCGACCGGCAGGGTGATCATCACGGGGATGGCTAGAAAGCATTCCAGGGTCATTGGTATTGGAGAGGGCCTGACGACAAAGGTCAACGCTAATATCGGTACCAGTCCCGACCACACCGATATGGACATAGAATTAGAAAAACTTAAAACGGCCATCGATGCCGGCGCCGACGCGGTGATGGACCTTTCGACCGGAGGCGATATAGGAGCGATCCGTCGACTGGTCCTCAAGGAAAGCACAGTGGCGGTAGGCACAGTGCCGATCTATGAGTCGATCGTGAACGTGACCAGGTCGGGCAGGGAAGTGGCCGACTGCAAGGTAGATGAATTTTTCTCTGTAGTGGAAGATCAGGCCAGGGAAGGCGTCGATTTTATGACCATTCACTGCGGCCTGGTAAAGAGGTTGGCTCATGAAGTAGCCGGCCGGAGAACCGCTGGTGTGGTAAGCCGGGGTGGGTGTTTCCTTCTGCAGTGGATCATGAAGAACAAAATGGAAAATCCGTACTACGAACATTACGACAGGCTACTGGATATAGCTCATGAATACGATTTTGCTCTGAGTCTGGGCGACGGGCTCAGGCCGGGCGCAATAGCTGATTCCACAGACAGGCCCCAGATAGGTGAACTTCTCGTGATAGGCGAGCTTGTCGAGAGAGCCCGCGAGAAAGGTGTCGCAGTCTTTGTCGAGGGCCCGGGACATGTGCCGATCAACGAGATACAGACCAACATGCAGATTCAGAAGAAGGTCTGTAAAGGCGCTCCCTTCTACGTTCTCGGACCTCTTGTGACTGATGTGGCGCCGGGGTATGATCATATAACGGCAGCGATCGGAGGCGCAATGGCTGCATGGCATGGAGCAGATTTCCTCTGCTACGTAACGCCTGCAGAACATCTCAGGCTTCCCTCTGTCGAAGATGTCAGAGATGGGGTCTTCGCGACCCGGATAGCGGCTCACGCCGGTGATATCGGCAAGGGGATAAAAGGTGCGGCTGATTGGGACCGCAGGATCTCCAGGGCAAGGGCTGAGCTTGACTGGGAAAAGGCACATGACGAAAGTATAGATCCTGTAAGGGCCAGGAAGATTTACGACAAAAGCCCTGACGCAAGTGATCAGTTGTGTACGATGTGTGGCGAGTTCTGCGCGATCCGGGGGAACATGCGAAGCAGGGAGTAAATGCCTGTCGGGGTGGGCTGATGACTGTGGGAAAGAATGGGGAAAAGGCAGGAACAGGTCAGGATCTCGAGAGGACGATCGAGGTGTTTCGTCCATTTGTGCCCTCTGCTGATGCCCATGAGCAGGCTGCCGACCTCAAGAAAATTATAATTAATAATCTTTCCCGAAGTCCCGTGCCCTTGGTCACGATTATCGACCTGGCCCGCCGTTCAGACTTTCCAGGACAGGGATTGATCGAGGAGGCTGCTTCGGCGCCTTGTGGGAGCCAGGTGGAAGTGGGAAGTCTATCAACGGCACCTGCATCCGAACAGGCCCGATATTCCGGTATCGATGAGATCGATACTTGTTTTGCCTACATCTCGGGACGTCTCGGTGAGGTCCGGGATGGACAGATCGAAATGGCCCACACCGTCCTTGACGTCTTTGAGAACAGTGGCACGGCTTTTATCGAAGCAGCAACGGGAACCGGCAAATCGCTTGGCTATCTCGTTCCCTCCATCCTTCATGCAGCACAGGCAGGCGCAAGGGTGATGATATCCACCCATACCAGGAACCTCCAGGACCAGCTCCTGAAAGGAGAGATGGTCCTCCTGAAACCGCTCGCTGGAGCGGAGCTCAAAGTGAGGCGACTGATGGGCAGGGAGAACTACATCTGCGCGAGAAAACTGACTTCCCTGGTCATGAAGCGTGGAATTGATGATCCGTGGGGAGGGCTGGCTCTGGCACTATCCGCGGCTCTTTGTGGTGAGGGGATAGTGGAAAGTCTTCCCGCAGATGCTGGTCTGGAGCGGTCGTCGCAGATCTCCGCTCCTTCCAGATGCAGGATGAAAGGCTGTGACAGTGGAGAGTTCTGTCAACTTGTGCAGGCGAGGACAAGAGCAAGATCCGCTTCGATTGTGTTCGTCAATCACGCTCTTGCGCTTACCGATTATCTTCAGGGAGGCGCGATACTTGGCCCCTACCAGTCGATCGTATTCGATGAGGCTCATCATCTGGAAGACTGTGTCATGGACAATCTGTCGGTCAGTGTGACCACCTCCGACCTGGACAGGATATTCGACCAGTTGACGCCGGTCAGCCCGTCATCCGAGCGATGGAAATTTCTGGCCGGAGAACTTTCCCCCGGCGGAGACGGGGCTGAATGGAGAGACAGGATCGTCGGGATATCCTCATCATATTCAAGACTGGATTCAATGATATCCCGTTTTTTTGAAGAGATATCGGAGGAGCTGGGTGCTGGAAACAGATACCGTTCAATCAGGACAAGGTATTATGATGGCAGGGACGCCTTTGGAATGAGCCGTGATACAATCAGCGACATCCTCTCTAATATAAACGAGTTAAAGGAATTACTTAAACCATTTGCAGCGGCAAAGGTGACAGCCGCTGGACAACAGCTCCAGCAGGAGACTGGTATTGCGATCGATGAACTCAATGCGCTTGGCGAAGAGCTGGATTTTCTCGTCTCTGCTTCTGACGAGGAAAGTGTGTTCTGGATCGAATGGTCTCCGGCAGGTAAGGCGGTAGCCTTGTGCGGCTCCCCACTTGAAGTTGGAAGAAGGTTTGCCGATTTCATCCTTGAAAGCTGTGAGTCGGCTATATTCACATCGGCCACGATCGCCCAGAACGATTCATTCGACTTCATCAGGGAAAGGCTGGGAGTACGTTATTTCGGCCGAGAAGTAAAAGAACTGGTGATCGATTCTCCATTCGACCTCGAAAGTAACTGCAGGATCGTACTGCAGACCGATCTTGGCGATCCGAACGGCAACGGTTTCGCTCTTGAAGTAGCCGAAGAGATTGCTCTTCTTGCCAGGTCGACCGGGGCGGCCATAATGACCCTGTTGACGTCATACAGACTCTGCAACGCCATTGCCGGGCATCTAGGCAGGATGGAACTTCCTGGCCCTCTTTTCGTTCAGAAAGGAAGTGGGAACAGAGAGCTTCTCGCCAGCAGATTCAAGCAGTCCGAGAATCCTGTCCTGCTCGGTGTGGCGAGTTTCTGGGAGGGAGTAGATTTTCCGGGTGAGCAACTTGAGATGTTGATAATACCCAAATTACCATTTCCAGTACCTACAGACCCGATAACTGAAGCGAGGTCGGACAGGTTGAAAAGATTCGGTGAAAATCCTTTTACAAGTCTTCACCTTCCCATTGCGGTGCTTCGACTCCGGCAGGGAATAGGAAGGCTTATCCGCAGAGCCAGTGACAGGGGGGTCGTTGCGATCCTGGACTCAAGGATGGCTACGCGGCAGTACGGAGGAGCAATATCCTCTTCACTCCCTGTCGAAGTGCTCAGAAGTGGTTCGATGCATGAGACAGCCAGGATGGCCTCGGAGTGGTTGGTTGGTATGAGCAGAAATGGAGGGAGCAATACTTGAGGGCAGGGTTGTCCTGTCCGGGGAATAGTGGCTAAATGATGGGGATGCCACCTTTCCGGTTGATATGGGAGTGAAAAAGATGTAATCTTGTCCGATGATGGCAGGCTTGTGCGGTGGCGATGTATAGTACGTATTAACAATGTGTTGCAGTGTTTGTTAAAACCTGTTTCGGAGGTGAGCCCGATGTGTTCCGAAGTGATCAGAGCTCCAAGGGGAAGTGAGATCAGCTGTAAGGGATGGTTTCAGGAAGCAGCGATGAGGATGCTGATGAACAATCTGGACCCCGAGAATGCTGAAAATCCCGATCAGCTGGTGGTTTATGGAGGTACGGGAAAGGCAGCCAGGAACTGGGAAAGTTATCACGCGATCATCGATTCGCTGAAAAACCTGGAGAATGACGAGACCCTTCTAGTGCAGTCCGGCAAGCCGGTAGCTGTATTCCCAACACACGAGGGTGCGCCAAGGGTACTTATCGCCAATTCTCTGCTCGTTCCTAAATGGGCGACGTGGGAGCATTTCTGGGAGCTGGAATCGAAGGACCTCATGATGTATGGGCAAATGACAGCAGGCTCCTGGATGTATATCGGGACACAGGGTATCCTGCAGGGGACATACGAGACTTTTTCAGAATGCGCGAACATGCATTTCGGCGGTAGCCTGGCAGGTCGTTTCGTCCTCTCGGGTGGGCTTGGAGGGATGAGTGGAGCTCAGCCACTGGCAGTTACGATGAATGGCGGAGTATGTCTCATCGTCGAAGTGGATGTGGAGCGGATCAAAAGAAGACTCGATACCAGGTATTGCGATATCATGGAGACCGATCTCGACATTGCCCTTGGGAAGATCGATGAAGCGGTCAAGGCAAAGAAGCCCCTGTCTATCGGACTCGTTGGGAATGCTGCGGACGTTTTCCCCGAACTTGTAAAAAGGGGTATAGTTCCCGATGTCGTTACAGACCAGACTTCGGCCCACGATCCGCTGAACGGTTATGTTCCGAAGGGAATGTCGCTTGAGGAAGCACTGAAACTACGATCGGAAGACCCGGACCGGTATATCAAGGAAGCGATAGACTCGATGGTCCATCATGTCCAGGCGATGATCGACCTTCAGGATAAAGGCTCGATCGTATTCGATTATGGTAACAATATCAGGGGAATGGCGGAAAAGGGTGGATTGGAGAACGCTTTCTCCTTCCCCGGTTTCGTACCTGCTTTTATCAGGCCGATGTTCTGCATAGGGAAGGGGCCCTTCCGATGGATCGCCCTTTCCGGCAGAAAAGAGGATATCTACAGGACCGACGATCTGATCCTGGAACTCTTTCCTGAGAACGAATCTCTCTGCAGGTGGATACGCCTGGCCAGGGAGAGGGTGGCCTTCCAGGGCCTGCCTTCAAGGATATGCTGGTTGTCATACGGAGAAAGAGAGAAATTCGGGCTTGCTATGCATGACCTGGTGGCCAGTGGTGAGATCAGTGCTCCGATAGTAATAGGCCGTGACCATCTTGACAGTGGTTCTGTGGCTTCACCCTACAGGGAGACAGAGTCGATGAAGGACGGAAGTGATGCCGTGGCCGACTGGCCGATACTCAACGCTTTGCTGAATACGTCGAGCGGCGCCGCGTGGGTCTCGGTGCATCATGGTGGTGGAGTAGGTATGGGACTTTCGATTCACGCCGGTCTTGCTGTATTGGCTGACGGAACGCCGGAAGGGCGTGTAAAACTAGCGCGTTGTCTCAATAATGACCCTGGCACAGGAGTTGCAAGACACGCAGACGCGGGCTATGATATAGCCATTGAAAAAGCTAAAGATGCGGGGCTAAAGATCCCTATGCTGGGAAAATAGAATCCTCTCCATCGGCTCAGGCCGTGGAGTGTGTGTAGAAGCTGTCAGGATCCGCACGTGTAAGTAATAGCAATTTGCCTGGATTATCCAGGCGACGGTTATCATTCTGCAAGGAGAGGCGCTTGCCTGAGACCATCGATCTTTTACTGCTTGGCGCCGGTCAGCTGGTCACCTGCGGGAGGTCCGGAAAGGGACCCCGGCGAGGTCCGGCTCTGTCTGATCCGGGGATAGTAAAGGGTGGTGCCATTGCTGTCAGTAAAGGCAGAATATTTGCCATAGGCAGTGAAGATGAAGTTTTAAGCGTGATCGACGGCGCTCAACCCGCAAAGACTATTGATGCCGGGGGTCGGGTAGTCATGCCCGGCTGGGTAGAACCCCACACCCATGCTGTCTTTGCCAGTTACCGGGCTGACGAATATGAGGCCAGGATCAAGGGTGACAGCTATCTCGATATTGAGCGAAGAGGCGGCGGGATCAAAAAATCTGTAAGGGACCTGCGGGCGATGGACGAAAATATCCTGTTCGAGAAGAGCAGGAGACGGCTCATGAGGATGCTTGAAGAGGGTATCACAACGATCGAGATCAAATCGGGATACGGTCTGGATCTCGAAAACGAGATGAAGATGTTGCGAGTCATTGACAGACTTGGCGCCGAGACGCCTCTGGACGTTGTGGCGACCTTCCTGGGCGCGCATCAGGTACCCCCTGATTTCAATGATACAGACTCCTATGTCGATGTGGTGATAGATGAGATGTTGCCGGCTGTTGTGGACAGTGGGCTTGCCAGGTTCATGGACGTTTTTTGTGAGAAGGATGTGTTCGATGCCGCACAGACAAGACGGCTTCTGGAGGCAGGCAGGAATCACGGTCTTGGACTCAAGGTGCATTCAGACGAAATATTCGCTATTGGCGGTACAGAAGTGGCCATCGAACTTGGCGCGGTCAGTGCCGACCACCTCACAAAGATCACTCCTGACGGAATACGGATGCTTGCTGAAAGCGGGACGATAGGTGTACTTCTTCCTTCGACTTCATTCGGGCTGGCGTCAAGACATTTTGCTCCTGCGCGAGATATGGTGGAGGCAGGAGTGGCGATAGCGCTTTCGAGCGATTTTAATCCGGGCAGTGCTCCATCGAGTTCTATACAACTGGCTGTCTCGATTGCATGTTCACAGATGAGGATGGTTCCTGCAGAGGCTATAAACGCTGCAACCATCAATGCTGCCTGCGCAATCGGTATGGATTCGGAAATAGGGTCTTTAGAAATCGGGAAAAAAGCCGATATAGTATTGTACGATAATGAAGATTACCGCGAGATTCCATCCAGGGCAGGGTCGAACCACGCTGTCCTCGTCATAAAGAATGGATGCGTGGTCTGGGAATTGAGCGATTTCAGAAGCAGAAGTGAGGTCGGGTTGTGAGTAAGGTTAGTCAGCTGAGACAAAAGGCACAGACTTTCCTCAAGAAGGGGAAGATCGACAAGGCGATCGAGGAGTACAAAAAGCTTCTCTCGGTGGAGTCGCGCAATCCAAATCTATATAACGAACTGGGTGATATATATCTGAGGGCAAGTGACAGGGTCCAGGCAGTCTCCGCTTTTGAGAAGGCTTCGGCCAATTACGAGAAAGTAGCCCTGTACAATAACGCAGTGGCCGTATGTAAAAAGATATTGAGAATAATACCGAACCGGCTCGAGACGATTTTCAAGCTTGGAGAGCTCAAGGGTAAGCAGAAACTCCTGGGAGAAGCCGAGAATTATTTTTCGCAGTATTTCGATGCTATAATCGCAGACCCAAAATCGGCCGGAGAAGAGATACAGGAAAGAATAGAAGGTGTCCTGGAACTCATTCCTGATTGTGAGGGAATCTGGTCCAAAGCTTCGGATGTCTTCAGCCATCTGGAGATCAAATCCCGTGCTGCAGAGATCCTTGCGGAACTGATCGCCAGGAACTCACTCAGTGGTGACCCACAGAGGATCAATTTCTACAGGTCCAGGCTGGATCTACTGAAACAGGCGTTGAAACGTGATGAGATCGAGAAAATAGATGCCATAATCTCCGTTGCTGCAGCTGATACTCCAAAGGTGGAGACTCCCGGCACGCCAGATACTTCCGGCCCGGAAGCAGACCTTGACGGTGCGGGCATAAAACTGACAGATTATGCGAGTGAAGTAGCCAGTGACCAGAATGCTGCGATGGGTGAGCCCGCGGCGGTCGAGGCAGAGCATGTCATCGAGGAGGAGCCAGCAGCAGTCGAGACAGAGCATGTCATCGATGAGGAAGCTACAGCAGGCGAAAACGAATATGCTATCGACGAGGAAAATGACAGCGGTGCGGTAGATACTTCAGGCTCCGGCGACCTTTCCGACCTTCTGGAGGAAGAGGACGCAATAATCGAAAACGAATCTTCGATAAAGAATCTGGCTGAAGAGATAACCAGCAATGTGGAAGAAGATGATTTCAGGAGTCATTACGATCTTGGAATGGCATATATAGAGATGGGATTATTCGGTGATGCGGTTAAAGAACTCCAGATCTCGGCAAGGTCCGAGCAGCTTCAGCTTCAGAGTCTTGAAATGGTCGGCCTTTGTTTCCTCTCGATGGATACACCTGGACTTGCGGTAAAGCAGCTTGAGAGGGGCCTCCAGATATCGAAGCAGTCCGGGGGAGAAAGCATGGGAATCCATTATAATCTGGGACTGGCTTTTGAAGCTCTCGATGACCCTGAAAAGGCGAGGGAGCATTTCGAGGAAGTATACATCGTCGATGTGACCTTTCGTGATATCTCCGAAAAAATGAAGAAATTCAGCACTGTTTCCTGAAATGGATCAGGATGAACCGACCTGAAAAAGTCTGCGACCTTCATCTCCACTCATTCTATTCAGATGGGAGCCTTTCTCCGACCGAGATCGCCTCACGAGGGAAAAAGGCCGGACTCGCCGCGATTTCCATAACCGACCATGATACGCTGGCAGGACAGAATGAAGCTCTTCAGGCAGCGAAGGATCATACTGTGGAAGTACTGCCTGGAATAGAATTCAGTGTGATGATCGACAAAAAAGAGATTCATATCCTCGGGTATTTAATTGATATCTCCAATCGGGAAATAACAGGTTGCTGTGATGGCCTCGAAGAAGCCAGACGTGAAAGGGCTGTACGTATAGTTGAAAAACTCCGCGGCCTTGGCCTGGATATTTCGATGGACGAAGTGTCCGCGCTCTCCGGTCTCGGGACGATCGGGAGACTTCATATCGCACGGATTCTCCTGTCAGGTGGATATATTTCTAATATACAGGAGGCTTTCATAAAATATCTGGGCGATGGTAAGGCCGCTTTTGTCCCGCGTAAGATACTGTCGCTTACCGACGCGACGGGAGTGATAAGAAGAGCAGGCGGCGTTGCCGTCTGGGCGCATCCGGGAAGTGCAATCAGATCTACCGGAATGATTCGAAAGATACTCGATGCTGGTATATCGGGAATAGAGGCATATCATCCTAACCATACGCCAGATATTACGAGGGATATACTGGCGACCAGTGAAAAATATGATCTGGTATGTACTGGAGGATCGGATTTTCATTTTACAGAAGCGATGAAGGCTGATATCGGAGGTGTCTATATTGAATATGGCGTCGTCGCCAGGCTGAAAGAACTTGCCGGAGACATTTGACTTGACCCCGAGGAAACATCCTCTTAAAGTCCCGCTATGAGAACAGTTATCAATCCAGGCCTTTTTTCCATCCGCAGTCGGGAAGTTGTATTTCTTTTCGCGGCACTTCTTATTGCAGGTGTTTTTCTTGTCGCTACGGATGCTGAAAGCCGGGGAAGCTTTCATGGTTCGGTCGTGGCGGATTCTCTGGCATTTCCAGGAGAAGTCTTCGTCATATCATCCGATGAACTGGCAGACCGAAGGATCAATAGCCTGGAGGACATTCTCGACCTGATACCTGGAGTCTCATACAGTCGGAGTGGTCCGACTGGTTCGGCCCTCTATATCTCGGTCGAGGGGCGCCCGATGACGGGAGTCCAGCTGTTGCTCAACGGACATCCATTTTCCGATCCCTGGGACGGCAGGCCTCTTGCGAGGTTCATACCGATGTCCAGGTTGAGGCAGGTGGAGATCATATATTCATCATCTCCTGCCATTACAGGAAGATCCGGTAGCGGAAGCGTGATAAATCTGATAATTGAGGAGGGGGGCAGGAAGGGGCCGCTGGCGGTAGGCGATTTTTCCAATGGCCGGGGAAATCGGCGATCGAGGCGGTTCTGGTTTTCAACTCCCGAGTCGTTCATCAATCTTACGGTCGCCTATGATGAATACCTTCAGGATGCATCCGAGGCCATTGTGTCAGAACCTGGATATCTTATCGGACAATACAATTCGAGATCGTTTATGAGTGAACTCAGGATCATCACCGACAACGACGAATCTCTTCTTCTTCATATACAGAGATATGAGGACACATATAGAGGGACATCGAATGTCCCGGCTCTTCCAGGTGAAAGCGATTCAGGAGAGGATATCAGATACAGTGGAGTCGATTCCCGGATCGAATTGAGAAAAAACGGGTTGGAGCTTTCAGTCGGGCAGCGGCTGGTAGAGATGAAGAGAAATACAGGGATCACTTCAGGTCTTGTTCTGAGCGCAGGGGGAAGGTGGCATATTTCTTCTGGAGGACTCGATCTGAGAATGTTCCTGACAGGTGAAAGGGTTGCTTTTGAGAACAGGGTCTCAGGCAGTTATTTTGGGCCCGAATACAGTGATCTCAGGGGAGGGATCTCGGCTGGTGGAGATGCTGGTGGAGCAGGAATCAGGTGGCGCGGGGGGATTTATTCAGGACACCACGACAGGGTGGGATACTGGACGGGTGGGGAGGCAGGCCTGACCAGGGGATCTCCCGACGGTTTCTATCAGAAAGTGATGTTGTCAAGGCGTCTGACACTACCGGTGGCTGAACAGCTTTTTCATCCGGCGGTGGATCCGGGATTGTCCGGAACGGAACCGGCAATAGCTGGCAATCCTGATCTGACGGCAGGAGTGATGGATGAGATCTCCGCGGGGGTGGGGTTCTACGGGAAGCTGAGTCTCGATCTCTTCGCCAGAAGAGAACGGGAAAGAAGCTTCTACAGTGAGGAAGACCCCCTCGTCTGGAATTCAGGTGGAGAAAGTGAGGTGGCGGGTGGCAGGCTGAAATATTCGGATAACGGGAGTAGATTCGGGATCGATTACGGATATTTGTTATCAGCAGAATATTTTTCGAACAGAAGTAAATTTACATACGGAGTTCCTGAGTACCGTCTCCTTGGCGGTATTTTTCTCAAGAGACTGTCTTTCAAGGACACAGAGACCATCACGCTCAGGATGGATTCAGTCGCGAATGGCGAGAGGGACTGGCCCGGAGCAACGCTTGGAAGATACACTGTCCATAACCTGAGTTTTTCATGTACTGTCATGTCGGCTGTCATACATCTTCAGTACAACAATATCTTTGACACCAGGTATGAGACCATACCAGGGTATTTTATGGATAGACGGCATTATCGTTTCGGATTTATCTGGTACATCTTCGATTGACAGAAAAAAAACCATGCCGGAGAGATTTGTGGCAGGTAATTTCTATTTTGCAATCCCCTTCAGATGTCTTTGCATTGTGCGATTTCTCTTGCAAGCTGCATAAATCTGAGACTTTTTATTACATCTCACGTTAATCTCCCCCACTCTGTAACTAATAATATTACAGCATGTTACGATAAGTTTGCCCGGGATTCTGGTTCCCCGGCCAGTCGATTTCAGGGTGATTTCAGGCCGCAGAACCTGTTTTAAACAGTGATGTTAGACTGAATCGGAGCAAATGGCATATATATTGCGATTCGGAATTTTTTGTTCAGTACCGTGAAATTATTGCCGATACATGATAGTGCGTCATAAGTCCAGTGGTTAGAAAATTGCATAAGAAATCCGGGAACCCAATTGAGGGTGGAGGACTGTTTGAAAGACAATATAGCCAATCAGTTGGTCGAGTCCAGTCTGATCAGTAAAGAACAGATGGATCTCGCGCTGCATGAACAGGGAAATTCGGGTGGAAGCCTGGGGTATAACCTCGTCAAGACAGGGGCTATTTCGGAGAAGGCATTCTCGGAGTTTCTCTCACAGCAGTTTCAGGTACCTGCTGTCGATCTCGACGAGCTGCAGGCCGATGAACATTCTGTTGAACTTATTCCAGCCGAAGTCGCGACAAAATTCCAGGTAGTCCCGGTCGAAAGGGAAGGCAGGGTCCTGACTGTGGCTATGGCCAATCCGGACAATATCTTCGCGATCGACGATATCAAATTTATCACCGGACTTGAAGTACGTCCCGTCGTTGCGACAGAGACATCGATCAAAAGAGCAATCGATCGTTTTTATGACAGTGCAGATTCCCTCGCCGAAGTAATGAGGGATATGGAAGAGGATTTCGAGATCGTGGAGGAGATAGAAGACGATCTCGGACTTGCCGAAGCACAGAGCGAGGACGCTCCTGTCGTCAAGCTTGTCAATTCACTGATCTCAGACGCGGTAAACAAGGGTGCGAGCGATATACATGTAGAACCTTTCGAAAAAACATTGAGAGTACGATTCAGAATAGATGGACAGCTTCACGAGATGATGTCACCTCCTCACAAGATGAAGGGCGCGATCACATCAAGGCTGAAGATCATGGCCGAACTGGATATCGCCGAAAAGCGTATCCCACAGGACGGTCGAATCAGGATAAGGATCGGCAGCAAGAAGATCGACCTCAGGGTCAGTACCCTGCCTACGATCTTCGGCGAAAAAGTCGTGATGCGAATCCTCGACAAGAGTAACCTCGAGGTGGACCTGACCAAGCTTGGGTTCACTCCCGAATCACTCGAAAAATTTCTCAAAGCTATAGAATCTCCATACGGAATGGTCCTTGTGACGGGCCCCACAGGTAGCGGTAAGACTACGACACTGTATTCTGCGCTGGCAAACATCAACCTTCCACACCACAATATCATGACCGCCGAGGATCCGGTCGAGTACAACCTCGAAGGTATAAACCAGGTAATGGTCCATGAAGAGATCGGGCTGACTTTTGCTTCGGCTTTGAAGGCTTTTCTGCGGCAGGATCCCAATATCGTGATGGTCGGTGAGATCAGGGATCTCGAGACCGGTTCTATCGCGGTCAAGGCTGCGTTGACCGGCCATCTGGTCCTCAGCACTCTTCATACTAATGATGCTCCAAGTACTATCAACCGTATGATCGACATGGGGATCGAACCGTTTCTTGTGGCCAGCTCGACCAACCTTATCCAGGCTCAGCGACTTATCAGAAGACTTTGCGAACAATGTAAAAAACCGGTAGAGATCCATCCGGAGGCTCTTCGCGAACTTGGGATCCCGAACGAGGAACCCTTCCAGATATTCGAAACTGAAGGATGTCCGAAATGCAGCGGAACAGGGTACAAGGGAAGGCTTGGTCTTTATGAGGTCATGCCGATCTCACCGGAGATAAGAGAGATGATCCTCAATCGCTGTTCGTCTATGGAGATCAAGGATCAGGCGGTCAAAGAGGGTATGCTCACTCTTCGTGCCGACGGGATAATCAAACTAAAGATGGGTATCACTTCCCTCGCGGAAGTACTCAGGGAAACGACAAACAAGTAATCCGGGCCATTGACCCGGGTAGGGGAGAAACAGGAAATGCTGAATCTGAGAGACCTGCTCCAGGAAATGATCGAGAAGAAGGCAAGTGACCTTCATATAACTGCCGGCGTGCCGCCGATGCTGCGGGTGGACGGTGTCATTCACAAGACCAATCACCCGGTGACTACGCCCGAGATAAGCAAACAGATCGCTTACAGCGTACTTACCGAGGAGCAGCAGAAACGTTTCGAGAATGAGAAAGAGTTGGACTTTTCATTCGGTGTACAGGGTCTCTCGCGCTTCAGGGCAAATGTCTATCAGCAGAGGGGCGTGACAAGCGTCGCCATCAGGCAGATCCCCTTCGAGATCCTCGACTTTGGTAAACTCGGTCTGCCTCCGGTCGTGAAGACTTTTGCTGACAAACAAAAGGGCCTCATCCTTGTGACAGGCCCTACGGGAAGCGGGAAATCGACCACACTGGCAAGCCTGATAGACAAGATCAATAATGAGCGGCAGGCGCATGTGATCACCATAGAAGATCCGATAGAGTATATCCATCAGCACAAACAGTGTATTGTAAATCAAAGAGAAGTCAGAGCCGATACAGAGACTTTCGCTTCAGCCCTCAAACATGTATTGAGACAGGATCCCGATGTCATCCTTATAGGAGAGATGCGTGATCTCGAGACGATGCAGGCAGCTCTGACAATAGCCGAGACGGGCCATCTCGCTCTGGCTACCCTCCATACAAACTCGACATTCGAGTCGATCAACAGGATAGTCGACAACTTTCCAGCTGCACAGCAGTCACAGGTAAGAGCACAGCTCGCGTTCGTTCTGGAGGGAGTGCTTACCCAGCAGCTGATACCGCATATTTCAGGCAGGGGAAGGGTTCTGGTCGCCGAGGTGATGATGTGTACTCCCGCAATCCGGGCGGTCATCCGCGACGACAAGATACACCAGATATACGGCCTGATGCAGGCCGGCCATAAATACGGGATGCAGACCATGAATCAGGCTCTTTTCGCGGCCTATTGTGACCGGAAGATCTCACTCGAAGAGGCGATGAGAAGGACTTCAGACTCGGTCGAACTCGAGCAGATGCTTGGCGAAAGAGCTGGAACCGGGATGAAGTACTAGATCCTCTACGTTACCTAAGGGGGAACGAGATGGCGACGACATTCATATGGAAAGGCAGGACACCGACAGGAGAAGTATTGTCGGGAGAGTATACTGCCGAGAGCAAGACGGAGTTGATAAATCATCTGCGTAAGCGCAAGATTATCATCACTCATATCAGGAACAAACCGAAGGATATCCAGATCAACTTCGGCCTGAACAACAAGATATCGGTGAAGGATATGAGTATCTTCACAAGGCAGTTCGCGACGATGATCAATGCGGGACTTCCGATGGTGCAGTGTCTTGATATCCTCTCGAGCCAGCTTGAGAAACCACGCTTCAAGCAGATCGTGACCGAGGTGATGAGCGATGTCGAGTCGGGAGCGACCCTTGCTGAGGCATTGAACAAACACGATGATTTCGGTGAGCTTTTTGTCAACATGGTCGATGCCGGCGAAGCAGGTGGTATTCTCGATATCATCCTCACCAGGC
Organism: Candidatus Latescibacterota bacterium; assembly: GCA_019038625.1. Taxonomy (NCBI): domain Bacteria; kingdom Pseudomonadati; phylum Candidatus Latescibacterota; species Candidatus Latescibacterota bacterium. The sequence continues at coordinate 31,148 of JAHOYU010000089.1, forward strand.
TTGCCCAGTATCTCGAGAAGGCAGACGCGCTGAGAAGGAAGGTCAAGGGCGCGATGACTTATCCGACCATCGTCTTCTGCGTTGCGGGCGGTGCCACCATCTTCATGCTAATGGTGATCATTCCGACATTCGCGAAGATGTTCAGCGATTTTGGTGGGGAGCTGCCTCTGCCTACACAGATAGTGATGATGCTCAGTGATTTTCTTCGGGCCAACTGGTACCTCCTCCTCGGAGGGCTTATCGGTTCGGTCATCGGAATAAAGAAGTATTACAAGACCGAGAGCGGACATTTCCGGATCGACCAGATGATGCTCAGGCTTCCCATTCTGGGCAACGTGGTCCGTAAGGGCGCGGTCGCCAGATTCACGAGGACACTGGGGACTCTTATCTCAAGTGGTGTCCCGATACTCAACGGCCTTGAGATCACGGCACGTACTTCCGGCAACAAGGTCATAGAAAAAGCGATCATGGATACGAAACAGAGTATCAGTGAAGGTAATACTATCGTAGACCCGCTCAGAAAGTCCGGAGTGTTTCCTCCGATGGTCGTACAGATGATCGGAGTAGGTGAGCAGACCGGTGCTCTTGATGAGATGCTCGACAAGGTGGCGGATTTCTACGATGACGAAGTAGATACTGCAGTCGATGCGCTTACAGCGGCTATTGAGCCGATAATGATAGTCGTCATGGGATTCATAGTCGGTGGAATGCTGATCGCGATGTATCTGCCGATGTTCAAACTCGTCACTGTAGTTGGCGGGTAACAGGTTTCGGAGGTTACAAGGCTATGAGCCTCTTTCCGCGTGCATTTCCTCTTGATGAGGAAGGAAAGTTGAAAAGACTGATCCTGCTCCGGATGATCATGTCCACGCTGATCATCGGTGCGGCGATAATGGTAAGGCATCTGCGTGCAGGAGCCGGACCGGTCGTGCCGTTTTACAGTATCCTCGGACTTTACTATCTGAGTAACGCGGCAACCTGGTTCGCAATACTTAATAAAATAGAGATCAAGCTTCTTGTAAGGTTAATGACGGCCATCGATATAGCCACGCTGATGATCGTCACTCACTATACCGGTGGTGCCTCCTCGTATTTTACGATCCTCCTTGTTCTGCCCATCGTGATTTCCGGTGAATATTTTCAGGTCGCGGGTGGACTGACAGCGGCAGGGCTGGTGACATCGCTGTATTTTTCATATTCATTTCTGGAGATGGGTGGGATCATCGAGATTCCCGTGGGTAACTGGACAGGGAACAGCGCCGGGATGGATATGGTCGGGCAACTTCTCCGGGGATATCTCCATATGGTGTTGTTTGTCCTGACGGGCCTTCTCAGCGGATATATATCACAACACATCCTTCATAAGGGCGAGCAACTGGCCGACAGGGAAAAACAGATCCGACAGATCAAACTCGATACAGACAGTATTCTGATGAACATGAGCAGCGGACTGGTCGTGATCAATATGGGTGGTGAGGTCCTCTCCCTGAATCCCTCGGCCATGAGTATTCTGAAGCTCGATCAGGATGAGAAGTACAAGGGGCAGGCAGTCGATATAGTACTCAGGCATATGCCGGAGTTGGTTGATGAACTCGAATTTGTGCTGGAAAGCGGAATGCCCAGAAAGAGACATGAGGTCGAACTGGCCAATGCTGATGGAAGCATGCTTCCACTTGGGATCAGCATTTCTCTACTCAAGGACGAGTCTGGAGACACGCGCGGTGTAATAGCTATCTTTCAGGATCTGACCGAAGTCAAGGAGATGCGTGAGAAGATGCGCCAGGCCGATCGCATGGCGGCCGTAGGTGAACTTTCGGCGGCGATAGCTCACGAAGTCCGTGCTCCACTTGCTTCGATCTGTGGATCGATAGAGATGCTGAAAGGTGAGTTCGAGCTTACTGGAGATAATGCCGAGCTGATGGACCTGATCATCAGGGAATCGGACCGCCTGGACAGGATCATCTCGGATTTCCTCGAGTACTCCAGACTTCGCAAGCCATCGTTCACTCCGACCGATATGGATAAATGTCTGAGGGATACGGTACTTCTGCTCAAACATGCTCCGAATGTGAGTTACAACGCGAAGATTCATTTCGACAGGAAAACCCCCGGAGCCAGGATATACGCTGATGAGGAACAGATACGGCAGATCCTGCTCAATCTGGGGATCAACGCCTGTCAGGCCATCGGGAGGAATGGAAACCTGACTATTTCCTTGAATAAGGTTATGAGCAGGTTGTCAGAGAATGGACACGAAGAGGAATGTGTCCGGATAGACTTCGAGAACGACGGGCCCGAGATACCGGAAGAGGTGCTGCCTCATGTCTTCGAGCCTTTCTATACAACCCGTGAAGGCGGGACAGGACTCGGACTGGCGATCGTCGCGAGAATTGTGGAGAGCCATTCCGGTCTTATCAATGTGCGTAGTACGAAAAATGAAAACACGGTTTTCTCGGTAATACTTCCCGTGTATTCGGTACGCGCCGATGACGATCAGGAGATCGTCAATGAAGAAGAATCCAATTATTTGCAGGGTGTTTAAAAGGGGGGTCCCGTTTAATGGCAGGAGAAAAGATCCTGATAGTAGATGATGAAAAGAGCATGTGTCAGTATTTGTCGATCATGTTGAAAAAGGAAGGATATGCAGTTAAGACTGCTAATAACGGCAAGAAAGCGGTTTCCGAGATAAAAAGCTCCAATTTCGATGTAGTCATAACCGATATAAGGATGGAGGGGATGGACGGCATCGAGGTGCTCAAATCGGTGAAGGAGATCGATTCGACTCTGCCCGTGATAATCATGACGGCCTATGCTTCCCAGAAGACGGCGATCGAGGCTCTCAACATGGGGGCATACCACTATCTTGTCAAGAGAGCTGCCAAGAATGAAGAGATCAAGATGGTGGTGCGGAACGCTCTGGACATGCACAAGGTCAAAAGCGAAAACAGATTTCTCAAGAAACAACTCAAAAGAAAAGACTCTCCGAGGGAGATCATTGGCAAGAGTGAGGAAATAGAAAAAGTATTCAGGCTTATCGACAAGGTCGCCGACACCGACAGCACTATTCTGGTATGTGGGGAAAGTGGTACTGGCAAGGAACTGGTCGCCAGAGCGATTCATTACAGGAGCGGCAGGGCGGGTGAACCCTTCGTGTCGATCAACTGCGGAGCCCTACCGGAGAATCTGCTCGAGAGTGAGTTGTTCGGTCATGTGAAGGGATCTTTCACCGGAGCCATCAGGGATAAGGATGGTCTGTTCAAGGTGGCAAGCGGAGGTACGTTCTTTCTCGACGAGGTGGGAGAGACCTCTCCGGCAATCCAGGTCAAGTTGCTCAGGGTCCTCCAGGAGAGAGAGATCATACCTGTCGGCGGAACGACTTCGATAAAGGTCAACGCGAGGCTGATAGCGGCCACCAATGCAGATCTGGAGACCGCGGTCCAGGAGGGAAACTTCCGGGCGGACCTCTACTACAGGTTGAATGTGATTCCCATAGTGATTCCGCCTCTTCGTGACAGAAGTGACGATATTCCCCTTCTGGTGAATCATTTCCTGAAGCTCACTTCAGAAAAAACAAAGAAGGAAAAGACTATCTCCGATGAGGCCATGGATCTACTCAGAGGATTCGAATGGCCGGGGAACGTCCGTGAACTGGAAAACATCATAGAGAGGGCAGTGATACTTCAGGACGGAGATCATGTAGAGGCCTGCGAACTGCCCGACAAGATCCGCCTCCACTCGCGGGAGAAAAGAAAGATCTGTGTCGACAAGGCTCAGATGACCCTCGAGGAGCTGGAGAAGGAATACCTCATATCGGTACTGGAGGAGACCGGATGGCAGAAGAAGAAGGCCAGCTCTATCCTCGGTATCAATGCCTCGACTCTCTACAGAAAGATACAGAGGTACGAACTGGAGCGTGAAGGAGAGAAGGTGATCAGCTGAACGGGACTTTATTTCCGTCCGGCCGAATAAATTGCAATGAGAGAAAGCATTAAGGCAAATTACAACCCACAGCGGGAAAACAGATGAAAGGGGGATGTCATAAATTGTTGATTGTCAACGGATACGGTCTTTGAGCAAGCAGATCCATCTTGGCATGTTACTTGCGAATTGACTGATTGTCCGGTTGGCACAGAACCGGTTCAGAAGAGAGATCAGCGACTCTCCGGGGTCGTAGACTAAAGGTGTCGGGACGAAACAGTCCCGAATAATTGTACCAGGGAGGTGCAAGATGAATAACAAGGGTTTCACTCTTATCGAGCTTATGATCGTAGTGGTCATTATCGGTATTCTCGCTGCTATAGCGATTCCGAACTTCATCAACATGCAGTCAAGGGCCAAGGAAGCCTCTGTCAAGTCGAGCTGTCATACGCTCCAGCTTGCCGCTGAGGATTTTGCCGTACAGAACCAGGGTGTCTATGCTGCGCTCGCCGCGGACGCTGTTCCGAACGGTGACACGATGGTGGATCTGCTTCCGGGCGGAGTCCTGATGACAAACTCGTTCACCAAGGCTGTTGCTGAGCCGTCCGTATGGGGTGGCGCTGGCGCGACTGCCGGCCAGATCGGCTATCAGGCTGTCGTAGTCAATACTTCCAACGTTGGTTACACCATCACGGGTGTTGGCAAGGACGACGGTACGACTGTTATCACTCTGACCAGCGGTCAGTAAGGGATAACCTTATTTCGAATACTTGAGGGCGGCTCACGCGGGCCGCCCTTTTCTTTTTGCCTGATCGATACTATCTGGAATATTTCCATTTCCGGGGGCATGAATTCTGCAAATACAACTTATTGCATTGATTTATAGCTGCGGGTGCCTGAAATTCTGCCGATCCTGAGTCCTGAACTGGAGCCTTGTCAGATTTTCAATTGAGTTAACCCTGTAGCAGAGCGAGAGTTAACGGTTAGTGGAACAAGCAGAAGGGAAAGGACAGGAAAGTGTCAGTCGAAAGGGAGACTCTGAGAGTAGATGCGATACGAAAGACCTTCCGGGGAGAGCTTGGTATGGCCTCGAAGGAAGTCCTTCACGGTGTCTCGTTTGAGGCGCATAAGGGTGAGATCCTTGGATTCCTGGGACCGAACGGGACAGGAAAGACTACTACGATCAAGATCATCCTCGGCCTCATGAGACCGGATTCAGGAAAAGTCACGATATTTGGAAAAGAGGCAGGTGACAGGATGGCTCTTGCCAGACTCGGGTATCTGCCCGAGAACCCCTATTTCTTTCCGCATCTGACTCTTCGTGAGTTTCTGAAGTATTGTGGCAGCTTGAGCGGGATCGATGACGATCTGCTCGGCATCCACTGCGACGAGATGATGTCTCTTACAGGACTCGCAGAGAGTGCCGACCGCAGATTAAAGGGGTTTTCCAAGGGGATGACCCAGAGAGCCGGACTGGCCCAGGCGATACTCCATGACCCTGATTTCCTCATCCTCGACGAACCATTTTCCGGGCTCGACCCCCTGGGCAGGAAGATGGTCAGGGATATTCTGCTGGATCTTAAGAATAAGGGGAAGACGATATTCTTTTCCTCCCATATCCTGCCTGACATGGAAGCGCTTTGCGACCGAACGGTGATCATCCGTGACGGAGTGATTGTTAGAAACGTCAGTATGGATGAGGTTTTTAACATGGCTGGAAGTGGCACAGAAGTAATAGCACGGGAATGCAGTGAAGATATCATGGAAGGAATTACAGATTACATTGACAGGGCGGCCAGCAGGGGCAGGGAGACATTCATGCATGTCAAAAAGCAGGAGTATCTTCGGACAGTCATCCAGCACCTTTACAATAATGGGGCCGAAGTCCTCAAGGTCGTTCCCGAACAACCCTCTCTGGAAGAAATATTTATCGGTGAGATCTCCGGTGGTCCAGCGGAGGTTGGAATGAAGGTGAACCAGAGGGCAGCGGTGCTTCCCGGAGGAAAGGAGGCCCCATGATGAACAGGATATCATCTATAGCGGTCAATACCTTCAGGGAGTCGGTCAGGGAGAAACTGTTGTATATCGTGATCCTCTATGGAGGAATACTGCTTCTCAGTACATTTATTCTTTCTCCCCTGTCAGTCGGAGCGGCAGGCGGGAAGATAATCACCGACGTGGGGCTCGCAGGCATTTCGTTGCTCGGTGTCCTGACCGCAATAATGGTCGGAAGTACCCTTGTTCACAAGGAGATCGAGAAGAAGGCAGTCTTCATGGTGATGACCAGGCCTGTATCGAGGCAGGAATATCTTGTCGGGAAGTTTTCCGGCATGGTCATGGCGTTGGGACTTCTGATGATCATAATGACCGCCGTTATGGCAGTGATGATATTCATCGGGAGGGGAGTGCCCGGAGGGCCGGTTTTTCTGGCAGCTTACCTCTCTCTTCTTGAGATGGCCGTCATGTCATCGATTGTGATATTTTTCAGCACTTTTACGACGCCGATCCTGACGTCGTTCTTTTCTATATGTATTTTTGTGGCGGGAAACCTCAGTGGAGATCTAAGGGCCTTCGCGAAGAGATTCGGCGGCCCGTTAGTCGGATACATCACTGAAGTGTTTTATTATCTTCTTCCGAACCTCAAGGTATTCAATCTGAGGAATGAAGCTGTGCATGACCTCAGGTTCAGCGGGAGTGATATCGCGCTTGCCACGATCTATGCGGTGATTTATTGCGGCGCTGTCCTGTATTTTTCTTATCTGGTGTTCAGGAGAAGGGAATTTTCCTGATGAGGATCATCCACCTGGTAATAGTATTTGCCGTTATCGGTGTAATGGTGATATCTGCTAGGAGCGTCGAGACGATCGCCCAGCAAAAGACCGCTCTCGAAGTATCATACCTTCCATCGAGCGAGTTCATGCAGATGGCCTCGCTGGGATACAGGAACCTTGCTTCCGATCTGCTATGGTTCAAGGCCGTTCAGTACTACGGAGGATATGTACTTGCACAGAACGGCATCAGGTTGTTCAGCCATCTTGCTGACGTGATCACCGATCTTGACCCGAAGTTCGTTGGCGCCTACAAGTTGAGCGCGCTGATCATAACGGAGGATCTCGGTGAGTACGAGGAAGGGGTGAAATTGATGGAGAAGGGGCTGAGGAACAATCCCGACGATTACTGGCTCACATATGAGATGGGATTTCTTCATTATCTGGGTGGACGCGATTACGCTGCTGCCGAAAAATATTTCAGGCTTGCAGCGACCATCCCTGGTGCTGATGAGAGAGCGGCCCGATTTGCGGCCGACGCTGCAAAGAAGGGCGGCGACTACGAATCAAGCATCGAACTCTGGGCCGAGTTGGCCGATAACAGCGATGACAAGTATATACGCGATCTTGCCAGGAAGTATATTGCTGAGATAGAGGCCAGGATGCATGCTGAGAAGACCGACATGGGTGCGGGAAAAATTGAAACCGGAAACCGGGAAGGAAAGATCGAAGAATGACTGATGCAGTGATATATGTTTTTGTCGCGGTCTTTGGCCTGATGACAGGGAGTTTTCTCAACGTCGTCATTTACAGGTTGCCCGTCAAAAAGTCGATAGTCAGGCCAAGGTCAGCATGTCCGTCCTGCGGCCGGGTAATAAAGTGGTACGAGAATATCCCGGTATTCAGCTACATGTTTCTGAAAGGAAAGTGCAGGGGGTGTGAGGCTTCGATATCAGTCAGGTATCCGGTAGTCGAATCGATCGGCATGATTCACGCTGTCCTCTCACTCTACGTATTCGGATATAGTATCGACATGGTCTTCGCGTATGCCTTCCTGATGGCGCTTACCGCGATAACCTTCATCGACTGGGATCACAGGATCATCCCGGACGAGATCAGCCTCTCATTTATCATCCTCGGCCTTGCCTGGAGTCTCTTCAGTCCCCGGCTCGTCTTTTCGCAGTCATTACTGGGTGTTATCGCCGGTGGAGGCGGGCTCTGGCTTGTAGGAGTGATTTACAGGTTTCTCAGGCACACGGAGGGCATGGGTGGAGGAGACGTCAAGCTGATGGGAATGATCGGAGCATTTCTGGGTGTCAAGCTCGTACTGCCCGTAATAGTGATCGCCTCATTCTTCGGTTCGATCTATGGTGTCTACCTGCTCAGAAAAGGCGGAGAGGGAAAGACGGCAGTCGCTTTTGGATCATTCCTGGCCCCCGCGGCCGCTGTCTGCCTGGTTTTTGGTCCCTGGCTGCTCGACTGGTATTTCGGCAGGTTCTGATACCTGAACAGACCCCTCATTTTTCCAATATATTCCCAAAAATGGCAGGTTTTTTCTAATGTTTTGCCTGTTTTCAGACGATTACCAATAGGACAAGTTTCCTATTGGAAGGCCAGTGGCAGATTGCAAGTAGAAGTGCAAATGAAGGGACAGAAATTTCACCGTAAAACAGGTGGTGGCGTGTAATCTCTTGTGTAGTAGACGCTTATGGTAATAGTCGGCATGGTTCTGTTGGCACATTTGTTGCGTGTAAAGGATTCGAGGAATAAAGCCGTACTATTTTGCATTTAATGGATGTTTATTGAACGATTTTCTGTAAATCGTGGGAAAAGACTAGACACATAGCTGAGTTAACTCGAAAAGGTTGGTGCGAGAATGATCTCATTACCTTTCAGAAAAAAGACTTCGACGGTCGGATTGGATATCGGCTCGAGTCTTATCAAGATGATCGAGATCGATCATTCCGGGGATGTTCCCAGGATAGTGCACTTTGGGATGAACAGGTTGTTGCCTGAGGCTATCGTCGAGGGCGAGATCATGGATCGCAACCTGGTCATCGACGGAATACGGGAGTGTATGGAACAAGCTGGTATAACCTCGACGGAAGTTGTATCGGCTGTATCCGGGCGAGCGGTCATAGTCAAAAAGGTGGTCATGGACAAGATGGCTCCCGAAGACGCCCAGGAAGCAATATTCTGGGAAGCTGAACAGCATGTGCCTTTCGACATCGATGATGTATGCCTCGATTTTCAGATTTTGAAGGAAGATATCGGAGCCAACCAGATGGAGGTCCTTCTGGTCGCGGCGAAAAAGGACATGGTCAACATGCATGCCAGTCTGATCCGAGAAGCGGAACTTGTACCCAAGGTGATCGATGTCGATTCGTTCGCAGTGCAGAACTGTTTCGAGACGAACCAGTTCACCGATGATCTCGAACTGAACGAGGACGACGAAATGCCTGCGGGTGATGACGAGAAAGTGATAGGGCTGATAAATATCGGCAGTGATGTGACGAACATAAATATCATACAGGGCAGCAGTCCTCACTTCACCCGTGACATCAGTGTAGGGGTGAGGAGCTATATAGAGAACCTCCAGAAAGATCTCTCTATCAGCTATGAACAG
>JAHOYU010000090.1 GCA_019038625.1 Candidatus Latescibacterota bacterium
TCTCAATGCTGACGGCAACGAGAAACTGTCCGAACGCAACAGGCGCGACAACGGCCCCAGACTGGCCGGTGAACGGGTGAACGGTCAGAACCTCGATCTGAACAGAGATTATCCAAAACTCGAATCACCCGAGATCAGTGCGCTGGTGAGGCTGTTCACCGAATGGGACCCGATCCTCTTCGTCGACATGCACGCGAAAAACGGTTCCTATATCAGGCCGGCTGTGACCTATACGACCGTTCTCCACCCCGATGCTCATCCGGAGATCGGCGGATACATGTGGAAGAAGATGTTCCCGAAGGTAGAGAAGATCATCAGGAAGGAACATGGTTACGACGCGATGCCGTACGGCAATTTCAGCGACAGGCTGGATCCTTTGAAGGGCTGGAGAAATCACGCGATTGCGGCAAGGTACGGCTCCAACTACTTCGGGCTGCGGAACCGTTTCTCTATCCTCGACGAGAACTATCCACACGCCGATTTTAAAACGAGGGTTCTGGCTTCATACGCCTTCATCCAGTCGATACTCAAGTTCACAAATGAGAACATCGACAAGATGCGCGAGATAACGGACAGGGCCGATCGTGAAACCACCGCGGGATTCCACGCTGACAGCCTGACGCTTGAGTCAAGGACAGATGTTCTTTTCGAAATCACCGTAAAAAGCTGGGGACTGATCAATGAAGAAATACCCGAAGAACACCTGGACAGATACCCCTCATGGTGGAACGGCATCGTAGTGAGAAAGACCGACGAGGAAAAGGATTACAAGCTCCCCTATTATTCGAAAGCCGTTCCGACGCGCAGGATCGATCTGCCCGAAGGGTATGTCATCCTCCCCCATCAGGATCTTGTGATCGACAAGCTGCTGAAGCATGGGATCTCTGTCAGCAGGATCGAAAGAGCTGTCACCGTTCCTCTGAAGCATTTCGTAATGAGCGAAGTAAGGCCTTCAGCTTCGATTTTTCAGGGACATTCCTTCGTCGAGGTCAGCGGGGAATACCGGGAAGAAGAGACGACCATCCCGGCCGGTGCTTACTACGTATCCCTGAAACAGCCGCTGGCCAGAATCGCCGCGATACTGCTCGAACCGGAATCGGAGGATGGATTCCTGCGCTGGGGCATGCTGAACAGGACGATCGTCAGGCAGTGGGGCAGTAACCGCCCCAATATCTACCCGGTCTTCAGGGCGGACGGGATCGAGGGGAAACTGGATCTGATGGGAATAGATATGGATTTCCTTAATTAGACCACTTGAAAGGAGACACTTATGTTTACAAAAGTATTTTCGTGGACACTTAAATTATTCGTAATTTCGACCCTCTGCATCCTTGTTGTATCCACAGGGCTGCCCGGACCGTATCCTGGAAATGATGTCAGGGCAGGAGACATTGAAGCTTCAGACAACGAAAAAAGCTCCCTCGGCGCGGCGACCCTGATACTTCCTGTCCCGGTATGGATCGTCGGCACTTACGATTCAGAGGGTGTGCCCAACGTCATGACCGCCTCGTGGGCCGGAATATGCAACTCGAGCCCGCCATGCGTTACAATCTCGCTGACTGAAGGAAGATATTCGTACGGCAACATAATCGAGAGAAAAGCGTTTACTATCAATATTCCATCGGAGAAGTTCGCCGCGGAGTCTGCTTTCTTCGGAACCGTTTCAGGGAGAGATTTCAACAAATTCGATAAGACAGGGCTCACGGCCATAAAAAGTGACCTGGTCGATGCACCGTATATCCGGGAATTCCCTCTCGTGGCCGAATGCAGACTGATACACACCTACAAGGTCGGCAGCCACGTCATGCTCATCGGTGAGATTCTCGATATAAAAGCGGATAAATCGATATTGAAGGAAAACGGCCGGCCCGACATAGACCTGCTGAAACCGTTCATATATGCAACGGGAAGTGGGACATTCCACGGTATGGGAAAGAACCTCGGATTGGTCAGAGAACTGCAGGAGACGATCGAGAGATAGTCGTCGATCCCGGCTACTCACAGTCCGGTCATTGTTACGCCCGGCCGGACAGAACATTTGAGAATTAACGTGTCGTGACTGGTAATCATTTATCTACCGGAAAGGTCATCCTGCCCTTCCACTCGATCCGAGGGGCCTCGCGGTTTATATAATCGATCAGGCGCAGGGCGATTCCAATCGTCTGGACCGTGCTGTCAAGGCTCCAGTCGGGATCGTATTCATCTTTGACTGTGTGGTATTTTCCGAGGAAAAACTCTTTCAGCCTGTTCCTTCCACTCACGAAATCTTCGCCGGCGCTGAGCCAGACCGACGGGATCCCTTTGCGCGCGAAACTGAACTGGTCGCTGCGATAGAAGAAGCCTCGATCGGACATCGAAAAATATGAGTATTCCAGACCCTCTTCCTGCAGGATTTTCTTCAGTATATCTTCGAGTGTCGAATACTTCGCGCCGACACCGACAAAATCCCGCGATTTCTCCCACACCGGAGTCGACTCGAAATTGATGTTCGCGACAATCTTCGAAGGATCGATCGTGCCGGCGAAATAGAGCGAACCCAGAAGTCCGGATTCTTCAGCCTCACAGGCCAGGACTATCACGGAATATCGTAATTCGTCCTGATGTTTCTTCAAGTGTTTCGCGGTTATCATCATTGAGGCTACGGCCGATCCGTTATCGATGGCTCCGTTGAAGATCTGGTCCCCTTCGAGCAAGGTGTTCCGACCGAGGTGATCGATGTGGGCACTCAACAGGACAGCTTTATCTCTGAGCTCAGGATCATTGCCGGGGATATACCCTACGACATTCCTTGTAGTGAAACTCCTGAAATCATTTTTGCCTTCTATTTTCACCTGAAACCCAAGGTCGATCGGCTTGAAGTTGCGACTCTCCGATTTCTCATACAGTTCTCCGAGTGATATGTTCATCGAATCGAATATCTCTATCAGTTTCTCCTCGCGGATCCAGCCCCTGAAAAGAAGATCGTTATTCAGAGCCGAATCGAGATAGAGTTCTTCGCCGCCCCATGAGTTTCTGACGACATGCCATCCGTAACCGGCCGATTCGGTCGTGTGCACGAGAAGTATCCCTTTCGCTCCACGCCTTGCCGCTTCCTCGATCTTGTACGTCCATCGGCCGTAATATGTGAGATCGTTACCTTCGAACAGGTTGGGATCCACGTGTACCAACTCACTGGTCCCCTGGGAATCAATGACATGGCGGCCCCGTCCCGGTTCGTTCACCCGCACAATGACTATTTTGCCCGCAACATCGACATCCTTGTAATCGTCCCATGCCCAGGCATCGGACTCTATTCCGAAGCCGGCAAAGACAACATCACCGGTCAGCGAAAACTCGTTTTTCTCGCGGACGTAGCTTCCGACGATATCTTCCAGGTAGACGATGTCTATACCTTCAACCTCAGTCGACAGACTCTGCGTCGAAAAACCGTTCAACCTGAACTGCTGGTAATAACTTTTCCCGATGTCCGCATCACCGGCCGAAGAATCTGCAATCAATAATTTTGCCCCCGGAGAATCTGCCATTTTCGAAATGTAAAATCCCTCGTCCGTAAGGGGGGCTATATCGAGCAACTGAAACAGGCTCTGGATATACTCTTCTGCCAGTTCCCCACCCCTCGTCCCCGGGGCCCGCCCTTCAAGCAGATCGCTTCCGAGAAACTCTATGATGCTCCGTATCTCACTTTTCGTTATAGTATTACACTTATCCGACGAACTGAGCCTGACAGGTGAAAAAAGAAGGGTCATTAAGAGAATTGACAGAATCAGTCTGTTCATTTCGTCATCCTTTCAGAAGTCTCACCTTCAACCACCATCAGATCACCGAAATAAAGACAATACGCTTCAAGATTATCATCTATATAGAATTTCTGGAATTCATGCGGAGGAAGGTCTGCAAGTTCGGCCCGGTCCACATATGGAGGAAGGATCATGACAATGTTCGGAGTGATCTCCAGGACCTTCTCCAGCAATCGATCCGCCGGTGGCCTGGTGTTCGAATCTTTGAACCGGTATACATGGTCCTTCCCTGTGACTGCCCAGTCGGGATCGAGAAAAGCTGCGTCAATTCCGAGGTCTGGCGACAGAATGGTCTCGTCAAGTGCGCTGCCTTGAATAAATGTCACTTTACCGGTCAGGCCGGCCATCTCGATATTTCCGGTAGCTGCCCGCTGGTGGTACGGATCGATATCTATCGTCACGACACGCTTCGCTTCTCGTGCCAGAGCGATCGTAGAGAATCCGCCTCCGGTGCATGTCTCCAAAACGGTCTTTCCCCTGAAACGGACAGCTATCTTCTCTGCGAAGCGGTAATCGATCCCCATAAGGTATAGATTGTCATCGACGATGAAATCTCCACCTAATTTGTGCTTGATCCGTTCGGGGTCCATATTATGGCCGCACCCTGTTATTCGAATATTTTGTAATCATCTGGTCTCTCAACTCTGAATAGATCCCATGGATCTTTTCCATGCGATCCAGTGTTATCCCGGTAAGGTATTTCGCGGCCTTTTTCGGACTCCTCTCATATAGCGCCGCAGCCTTCTCGTCGATCCCGGCCTGCTCCTCGAAGAAAGCGGCCTCCATTGGATCGCGGACTTCCTTTACGTCGTTGATAGCTTCCTGCCATTTGAGATACAAGAGGTTATCGACGAAATCTATTGCCCATCTGACCGAAGCTTCGTCGTATTTCTCGGGGTCCCATATCCCATACGATTCGTGGATCTCTGTGACACCAGTGTATATCGGCACATAAGCACCGACATGCTGGTTGTCGACAAAGAACCAATAGATACCCCCGACCGGGTCGGGCAGCCAGGATCGCAGCTGGGCGATCATCCCGTAGCCACCTTTCGAGACATTTCTACGAAAATCTATATCGAGCAGATTTCGCATGTCGGGTGTCGGGAATGGCGTCGTGAGAGGACTTTTAACCAGTTTTCCCTCATCGTCGGGGATCATCCAGTCGTAATCGGCGGTCATGTCATAGATCGTACCCTCGAAAGTCGATCTCTGGAATGCCATTATATCCTGAACAGATATCAGAGTGTCGGGTCTCGCGGAAAATGGATAGAGCGAAAGAGGTTCGACATACTGATGATACGAATCGTTCTTTTCACGGGGTTTGTCGATCGTCCTGTCGGGCCAGTCCTTCAGGCTCGCGCAGAAGCTGGAATAGAAAAGCCATGACCTGCTGGTCGCCCACTCCCTCGGCAGGGGCGCGTAGACATCCTGCCAGATGAAAGGAAAGCCGCTGTCGGGGTCGTACCAGCCGTATTCGATTGCGACCTTCAGGTAATTTTCGGAGACCATAAGCTTGTCCCTGTCGAAGCTGTCAGGGGTGGACAGGTCGGAGCCTGCCTGGTCGGAATCAACCTGATCGGAATTCGACAGACCGGCCCTCGACAGATCGATCTCCTGTATGATCGACCAGTTCGGTATCATGACAATGTGGTCGTCGGGTACTCGTTTGGCTACCCAGAGAGCTCCGAGTTTGCCGCTTTCACGCTTCCAACCCTTCCCCACACTGAAGATCTCGAGTACCCACGCCTCGTTCGGATCGGCAATTGCCAGCGTCTCCGATGCCGGCCCACACGAAGGTAGAAAACCGTACTCCTCGACGAGCGAGGTTATCAGATTTACGGCATCGATAGCTGTTTTACATCTCTGAAGAGCAAAGATCATCGCCTGCTCGACGGTGATTATCTGCTCACCCTCACCCTTATCGAGGCCGAGCTCCTCGCGCTGGCTCGTCGTGCTCTCGCCTATTGCCAGCTGGTACTCGTTTATGTGTGAATATCCCGAATGGAAGTACGCGAACGTCTTCGCGACCTGCGGGATATGCCCTATCACTTCCCATTCACCATGCGCTATCGCGGGGTCCTGCAATCCCCAGTAAACGGGCGCCAAACTCCCCTTTTTGAATTTCATCGCGGGGACATATACAAGCCGGGAGTTGTCGCAGGCATCGGTATGCGAAGTTATCACCGAACCGTCGACGGTAGCATCTTTTCCGGCCACGATGATGGTGCATGTCCGCCCGGTCACCGGAAGGCTGATAATGAATACCAGGATCAGGATAACGAATAATACGCCGGGTGCTCGAATCATACTGTTCTCTCCTTAACGGGTAATATCAGAAGGTCTATCGTACCAAGCCATCGTATGGACCGATTGTATGTGACAATAGCACGAACCGATCGAACGGATCGATCACACGAAACGATCGAACGGACCGGTCACATGAACCAATCAAATGGACCGGTCACATGAAACGATTGTACGGAAAGGCAGTTGCCTGGACAAGCCAAATCCTCTGCGCATTTGCGAACAAAGTGACAGGTTTTTTATCGCCACCGGTGGCGGTAAAATATTTGTCGGTCGCCCATAACTATAATGGTACCAGACGATTATAGTCGAGCGAATTCTCCTGCGCACATTATGTTAACCAACGAGGGGGCGCAAATGCGCATCATAACATCCGGCATCAGGCAAGTTGATCGGCTCATCTGTCTCGTTATCTATTATCTGCCCGGTTATCAATGATCTGTCTGGTTGACGATCATCTGCGTGCGGCGTAGTTGAAGTGGTCGAAATATCTTCGCCAGAGGGTCTCCGAAGAGGAATAATCATTTGAACCATAGAAATAATCGACGAGCGCCTCACGGACACGGGCGAATTCTTTCAGTCTGGGAAACGAATCCGCAGCATCCAGGCTGAGATCGAGAAGCTCGAGGAATCTCGCTGCGGCTTTGAGGCAGTATTCGGTATTACCCTTGTTTCTCCAGTTTAACGCCCGGCTGACTTCGCTGCCTATATTGGCCATCTGCATCGAGACAGACATCTCTTTCCATCGACCAGCGGCTAGCCCCTTGTGCTGAATATTCTTTTTCGAATCATCCATTAATCAGCCAGCTCGCCTTATCCACTTGTCTACAAGTTCGACTATCATTCTTTGAATGTCCGCATCCTCGACTCCCCGGCTCATATTCCCCTGTGAAGGACGCATGTTTATCATAGAGTCGAATTCGAGGAAATCATCGCCTTCCAGTAAGGGATAGAAGTTGATCCCCCAGAGATCGCTCTGCGCGGAACCGTTTTCGAGAAGCAGCGCTTCCAGGTCTGAATGCATTTCAGCGTCAATAGCGACCAGACCGAGCCGAATGTCGACGACAGCCTTGATCATTTCACCGAACATTTCGGCGGCGATCTTAATTAACTCATCTTTCGTTACAGGTTGTTCCAGTATCCGCATCACATCTCCCTGTCCTGAAAACCCGCAAGTGACTATAGCCTGCTTCCTTCGTCTGATAATAGGGGTTCGACCCTGTCATTGGAAGTTAATTCCGGGTACGTTAGACAGCGTGTTTCCGAGATCGAACCATAGTTTCTCCAGGATCGAACAGGGGACAGGGCATGAATCCAGAACTGAATTCCGAGAACAAGAGCTTGCCTGCTATGACATTTACAGAATCAGTTCCGTGACTCGCTCCGTCTCAGACTGTGTTACCCGAATGATCCTGTGGGGAACAACTTTCTCGACCCAGTTCAGTGAATTCCCTTCAAATGACTGCATTTCGACTATGAAGCAGTCTATATCATGAATAGTTTCTTCTCCCGTCACTTTGATGGTAAGAGGGACCAGCATGTTATTCCGGGGATCGAGTGAATCGAGTTGATATTGGGTTCCCATGCCAAGTGACAGAGTCCGTAAAATAAACGATATCTGAGAATGATCGATGACCAGATGGTCACTGGAGAGACTTTCTTTCATGATCTGGTTGTAGGGTCTCATCAAAGTCGAGATATTGACCTTACTATCCTGATAACTGCACTCAGTATCGAATAATACTTGTCCAGCTACAATTATCCTGGATGTGGATCGCAATGGAGACATGGCTTCGGTCATTGTCCCGTGTACTGATTTTGTGAAGCCTGTTGTTATAATATTCGTGTACGCTTCGATACAATCCTTCCCTCTGTACAGGGATACCTGGTATAACCCGTCACCCTGGCTACTCCGGGATTGGTAGGTCAATATTTCAGGCTGTGTCGAAATCCATTTTGTATCGCATATCACATCATTCTGTGCGCGGATCGAAGATACGCTGACAAAGATAATGACTACCAGAAGAAGAAGTGCTTTTTTCATGATTACCTCCACGTAATATTACAATGACTCACTATTACAAATTTAATCGTCCAGAATCTTTTTAAGATTCTCAAGATATCGATCAAATGCTTTCTTCCCTTTTGCTGTAATCCGATAGCTTGTATTGGGCTTGTGTTTTATAAACGTTTTTTTCGTCTTTATATATCCTGCTTCTTCCAGTTTTTTCATATTCACACTCAGGTTGCCATCCGTCAGATCCAGTTTTTCTTTGAGAAAACTGAAATCGACACTCTCGGCTGCAACCAGTGCGGCTATAATCCCCAACCTGACCTTCGAGTGAATAAGGTTATCCAATTTGTGATAATCGAAATCGCTCATTACTTATTTCTCGTTTCTGTTTTTCAGAATATTCGCAATGATCCCGGGGACGACCATTGCCAGACCAATCATCAGACAGAAAATTACGGCCATGTACTCAGACGGAACAATCTGCATCACTACTGCAACCAGCCACCAGAGTATTCCAATGGAGCTGAATACCTTCCATCGATAGGCAGCTCCTGTGATAATCATCCCAATGCCGATTATGATAGAGACGAAAGATAAGAATATACTTCCCACTCCTGTGCTATCAGAACCCAGATGGCTGACAAGACTCAGTGAAGCAATACCAAATCCGCATGCGAACCATGTTGCAGATACGACTTTGTCGACAAAGGTCACAATCTTCTCTTTTTTCTCTCTTTTATTTTTCAGGACAAGAGTAATCACGATCCCAAGGACAGGAAATGCCCAGACGATATAGGGCATGAACTGCAACTTGTCCCTCCAGGCAGATATCTGGAACGCTCCAGTCGCAACCAGAGTCAGCATGCCCCAGAGAATAAAATATACTCCCGAATCCATTACTTTCTTTCTTGTCTCCTGAATCATTCTTTGAATGATCTCGATTTCATCTCTCATGCTTTGATCGGTCATCTCAAACACCATCCTCAACATAACCAAAGTACTTTACTTTCTAAAGTAGAATGCCGCATTTTTCCGATAAGGTCAAGAATAATCCTGATTATTTTTTACCGGAGTAGTATCAGCTTCCTCGCAAATATATTATTTCCCGCTTCAAATCTGCAGAAATATACACCACTCGCGAGTTGACTGCCTTTATCGTTTCTTCCGTCCCACTGTTCCTTGAACAATCCGGTGTCGTATTCCTCCGCCTTTATCAGGCGACGTACCCGGCGACCGGAAATATCAAATATAGTGATCGAAACGGAGGTCCTTTCCGCGATATAGAACTCGATCGTCGTCGATGGATTGAACGGATTGGGGTATGATCCTCTCAGCATCGTCCCTGCTCCTGGAATCACCGGATCGTCTCCGACGATGTATTCCGGGATACCACCAAGGCGAAGGTCCCGGCACTGTATCCCCTCATCGTCTATGGTCACGATCTCTATCAAATACAGTCCTCCGAGATATCCTGTCGTATTCCATTGAAGCGAGTCGACCACTCCGCTGCCAGCGACCGTCCCTGTCGACACTTCGATCCATCCGGCTGACGAGGGCGCTTTAAAGAACCGCCTGCCGGCAGGCCCTGTCCGGGAAGAACTGCCATCCCCCCCCGCAGGAGGCGAGACCTTGATATACCCTTCGATCCAGGCGGAGCTCCCTGTGCTGTCGGTGAACGAATATCCATCGAGGATCGGCCTTCCCTCGGCGTTCTCGTCGACTCCATACTCATTGTCCTCGGTCGAACCTCCCCCGTTGGGGTCCATGAAATCGAGAGTATAGCCCACATGCCCCACGACACTATCTCCCTGGCTCTCCCCATAGCATTCGCTGTTCTTCGATCCGAGTGTCCCTGCGTGGCCGAGGGTATCTCCCGCAGAGTTCGTGTCTGCCAACAGGATGATCACATCTTCGCTGTCGGCCTCGAACTCCCTCAGCATCTCTCCGATATCCCCGTAATCCTCCACCTCTACATGTTCGACTTCCCAGTCATCCGAATTTTCTCCATGATCGTCGAGATAATCCTCGATGCCGGACACCGCCTGGTCAGGAGTCGTACCCGTCGAATCGGTCCCCATGTCACCGACCAGTTCTTCCGCCATCTCCGATGGCGACAATTCCTCCTGCGCTTCGTCCCCCTCTGGATTATCGAGGTTACCGTGACCATTTTCGGCAAAATACTTCAGGCAAGAAGCCGTCGCAGTGGGGATGCAGGCCCAGTCGTCATAATCGGTCCCCAGGTTGTGCTGGTCTATCGTCACGAGAGTCCTCGAAAAATCAGGCGCAAGAGGATAAACGCGAAGGGTACCCAAGCCAGGTGACATCAGTTCGTCTTCGAGTGAGAAGCTCAGAGTATAAGTAGAATCGCCAGGGAAAAATCTAATCGAATCGGCCGGCCACACATTGAACGTCGGTTTCGGAGTAGTGGGGTCGATATATACATATACGGTATCCCAGAAATGGCCTATCCCTGCCACATCGAAATCCACCACGACATCATAAAACCCACCCGCCGTACTGAAAGATGATATATCAAGATATCCGGCCCACGCGTCGCCGCTTTCTTTTATGCTCGAAGTCCCATAATTTCTACCCACCCCGTCGAAATCGGTCCAGAACGGGATAAAACCTCCTGTTCCTTCTTCCCTCCACAGGAACTGCGCACTGATGATCTCCTCTTCGGGAACATTGATCGAGGCTCTTACCTCGATCACGTCATCGCTGTATTCCTCAGCGACGTCCGATCCATACCCTGTATGAACTGTAATGTTCGCACGCGGCTCGGCCAGAAGCTGATTCGCTTCGGTCCACATTGTGATCTCTCCGACCTCCAGACCTACCTGGTTATAGATCTTGATGTAAGGATTGACCATAGCATACGCGTGCCCGTATGGCGGCCACTGGTCGATCGTGCTTATCAGGTGCATCGGTTCGTAAGTGATGAGTGTCTCGCCGGGGAATATTCCGGGGATCTCCATTTCGTACATCACATCGAAAAAACTTTCAGCGGGGAAATCGATCCACTCACTCAGACTTCGGGAAGATCCCAGGCTGACCGCTTCGGGATTATTCCTGATAACCATCGCCATATCTGAAAGTTCCAGTTCGACGATCTCGACATCTATCCAGACATGGTTGTCTGGAGCCGTATAGGGGTCCGAATAGGTAATGGTCTCTGTTCCCGAAACGGTTATGAGTTCCGGTGAGTATCCATAGATGGTCAATTCGAGTGTCGCTTCTTTGGACATCGTAACGTCATTGGCAAGTCCCGGGGCGCTCACCGGTCGTGCCGGAAAAAACAATAGAGCAAATAAAACCAGGATTACTACGCCTGAATAATGGGACGCGTTTTTCATTGGGGGCACCTCCCTGAGATCGTGTTGAAACGACAATGGCGGCAGGTAAGAGAACGGATCCCGGTGTGCTCTGTCTATTGCGGATTCTGTCCCAGTGAGAGCCTGAAGTCTTGCGCCGTCGGACAAGGAGGATTTTACAACAAAACTCAATATAATTCAAGGTCGAGTTGACTAAACTGGTCGTTCCTGCTAACATTTTCCCGCTGAGTCTTGGGACTGATTTCACAGGGAAATGACATGGATCGGATCACAGAAATATGATCGGAAAGACCGTAGGACACTTCAATATTATTGAGGAGCTGGGCGAGGGCGGCATGGGCGCCGTCTACAAGGCCAGCGACACCAACCTGGACCGGTTCGTGGCTCTCAAGCTCCTTCCTCCCCACCTGTGCGAAGATGAGGATACGAGAAAACGGTTCATCCGCGAGGCAAAGGCCGCATCAGCCTTGGAACACCCCAATATATGCACAATCTATGAGATCGGCGAACTGCCGGACGGCAGGATGTTCATGGCAATGGGGTATTACGAGGGTGACACTCTCGAAGACAGGCTAAAGGGTGGAGCGCTGGAAATTGAAGACGCGCTCGATATCGCCACACAGGTCGCTTCAGGACTCGCTGCCGCACATCTCAAGGGTTTAGTCCACAGAGACATCAAGCCATCGAACATCATGATCTCCCCGGACGGTCATATCAAGATACTCGATTTCGGAGTGGCCAAGCTGGCAGGGCAGACAGTCCTCACAATGGCAGGAACCTCTCTCGGTACAATCGCCTATATGTCTCCCGAACAGGTAAGCGCCCAGGAAGTCGACGCGAGATCGGACATTTTCTCTTTCAGCGTGATGTTCTACGAGATGCTGACCGGGAATCATCCCTTCATCGCCGAGCATGAGGCGGCGATCATCTACAGGATAATGAACGAAGACCCGAACCCTCTGAGTGATTACATCTCCAACCTTCCCCCCGAATATCAGTCGTTCTTCGATACCGCGCTCAAAAAAAATGTGGAAGACCGCCTTCCCTCCCTCGATGAATTCATCGAGAAGCTCAAGGGACCATCCAAGGTCCGCGCGCGGATGCCGGAACCGGGAAAGATCACACCCCCAAAGAAAACAAGACTGACAGAGAAGGGTGATATGATCGAATCTTTCCGACTGCTCGAGAGAGTCGGTGTGGGAGGAATGGGTGAAGTCTGGGCAGCCGAACAGGAAGCGCCATTTCACCGCAAGGTCGCACTGAAGATCCTGAAGGCTGGTATGGACACCGAGGAAGTCGTAGCCAGGTTCGAGGCTGAACGGCAGGCTCTCGCCCTGATGGATCACCCATGTATCGCGCAGGTGTATGATGCCGGATCGACTCCGGCGGGGCGTCCCTTCTTCGCGATGGAATATGTAAAAGGCGTCTCCATAACGGAATACTGCGACAAGAGAAAACTGGGCACCGAGAAGCGATTGAGGCTTTTCATGAGGCTCTGCGAGGGAGTTCAACACGCGCACCACAAGGCCGTCATTCACAGGGACCTCAAACCGAACAATGTCCTTGTCACGGAGATAGACGACAAACCTGTGCCGAAGATCATCGATTTCGGAGTAGCCAAAGCGACCTCCGCACCCCTGACCGATAAGAAGATGCATACTCATATCGGGCAACTGATAGGCACACCCGAATACATGAGTCCCGAGCAGGCCGAGCTGACGGGTGAAGATATCGATACACGTACAGATATATATTCGCTCGGCGTCATCCTCTACGAACTGCTGGCCGGAGCACTACCATTCAACTCAACGATGCTCCGCGAGGCGGGTTTCGAGGGAATAAAAAAGACAATCCGCGACGTCGAGCCTGCGAAGCCGAGCACAAAGGTAACGACTCTCGGTGACGGATCCTCAGCAAATGCTCAACTCAGACGGACCGATCCCGCTTCACTTTCGAGCCAGCTCAAGGGAGACCTCGACTGGATCATAATGAAAGCTCTCGACAAGGATCGCAACCGCCGCTACGCGAGCGCCATGGACATGTCGGCAGACATCGAACGCCACCTGAATGACGAGCCTGTACTCGCCAGCCCACCGAGCAGGATCTACAAGATCAAAAAATTTGCAAAAAGGCACAGGGCCGGAGTCGCAGCCGCATCTGTCGTCGTCCTGGCCGTATTCCTGGGTATCGCCGGCACTACGATCGGGATGATAAGGGCGATCAGGGCTGAAAAACTCGCACTCCGGGAAGCGGAGACGGTGAAAAGCGTATCGACATTCATGGAGGGACTGTTCGAAGTATCCGATCCGGGCGAAGCGAGGGGCAATTCGATCACTGCCAGGGAGATCCTCGATAAGGGCGCCGGAAGAATCTCCAGGGAACTGGCTGACCAGCCACTCGTTCAGGCAAGGCTCATGGTGACCATGGGGCGTGTCTACCGGAATCTCGGCCTTTATGACAGTGCCCGATCCCTTCTTGAGCAAGCCCTCGATCTCCGACGAGAAAAACTGGGCGACAAAGATCTCAACGTAAGTGACAGTTGCGAGGAACTCGCCGCTCTCCTTGGAGCGATCGGGGACTTTGAGACGGCCCTTCCACTCTTTGAGGAAGCCCGCACGATCAGAGAAGAGATCCTCGGCTCCGGACATCCGGAGGTCGGCCTCGCGTTGAGCAACCTCGGCAACCTCTACAGGAGTATGGGAGATAATAACAGGGCTATCCCCCTCTATGAGAAGGCAATCGAGATACGCGAAAAAGCTCTTGGCCACGACCATATCGATGTGTCCAACAGCCTCAATGGCCTCGCCATCGTCTACGAAGCGATGGGAGATTACGAAATGGCCCTTCCTCTATACGAGCAATCACTGGCCATCCGTGAAAAGGTCCTCGGTGACGATCACCCCAGGGTCGCGACAAGTCTGAACAACCTGGCGACACTGCTCTGGATGAAGAAGGATTTCGCAAAGGCGAGGATATACAACTCTCGCGCAAAGAATATCCAGGAAAAGGTGCTCGGCCCCGACCATCCCGACCTGGCGCACACTCTGAATACATGCGCCAACCTCCAGCTTGCGGCGGGGAACCTCGAAATGACTAGAAAGATCCACCTTCGCGCTCTGGGCATAAGAGAAAAGAACCTCCGCCCCGACCATCCCAGGATCATTGAGAGCTATTACAATCTAGCCTGCGTATCCGCGAAAATGGGCGAACATGAAGTCGCGATCTCCTACCTCAGAGAGTCGGTCGACAGGGGATTCGCCTACAATGTGATCTTCGAGGACCCGGACCTTGAATCGCTCCATGGCAATCCGGAATTCGAAGTGATACTCGACGGGATACGACGACGACTCGGGATCTCCAGATAGATAAGCCCTTCAGTACCTTGTAATTTTTCATGAAATATGGTACAATTTACCTATTCTGGATGGCCTGCGCCAATATCAATCCCGACTCTTCCGCAGGAGGCCGGGAGGGGCGCTTTGGCTGTTCATCGAATTACGGATTCTACCATGTTTACTTTTTTCATAGGAGTACAGCGATGAAATCTCTTCGTTTAATTTCCTGTTTTCTTTTTATTGCCGTCCTGTTGCTGTCCGGCTGCAGCCGGAACGACAGCGAACTTCCGGGAAGCAACACCATGCTTGTTCCCGATCTCGGCTCGACATCGATTCCATGGTCGGCCATGATGAACGGATACCTGGTCTCTTTCGAGGGCAGGACATATGAAAACGACATAACGACATTCCTCTACACCGTGTCAGGCGAACAGGCCTATGATGTTCTCAGCTATTTCTTCCTCGAGATACCCGAGTGTGCCCCGCAGCTCGCTTCCTATTTCCCGGTACCTGCCTATACGAATACCAATCCTTATATAGGAGTCTACGGGATCAAATGGGAAAGTTATCTATACGTGGGAGAGACCCGGAGCTTCATGGTCAGTTATCCAGGCGACATCCCACTGGGAGTGATTACCACTTCGGTAGGGGTCGGAGAAAGTATCGGAGTAGCTGAGATCGCAGGCCCCTGCAAAGGATTCGTAGATGAATTCGAGGTCTCTGGTACGGTCTATATCGACGCTGACGGTGACGGAATACAAGACGCGTCAGATATGTCAGGAATCTCTAACGTAACGATTACCCTGATGAACGGTACCGGCGGCACATGGACAGCACTTACTGACGCAGCTGGTCTTTTCGAATTTATAGTGCCGTCCGGCAGCTACGCGCTGAGGATCGATCCTCTGACAGATGAGTATGACTTCAACGAGGACCTTGCGGCATCCTTCGACGCCACGACTCCACTCTCGCGTTTCATCACCATAGGACCTGACT
>JAHOYU010000091.1 GCA_019038625.1 Candidatus Latescibacterota bacterium
ACTTTGCCAACCCCTATATCATCGTCGGTCAGACGATCCTCATTAACAAAGACCTCACGGGGTATATCAAGAGCTACAAAGACTTGAACAACCCCAAGTATACAGTCACCTCCAAGCTCGGTACCACCGGTGAGCAGGCGGTCAAAAGAATGATCCCCAGGGCCAAATATAAGAGCTTTGAGACCGAGCCTGAGGCGGCCCTCGAGGTGATCAACGGCAAGGCAGACGCCTTTGTCTACGACCTCCCCTACTGTGTCGTTTTCTGGGCCCAGAAGGGCGCCGGCAAACTGGTTTTCCTGGATAAGCCCTTCACTTTCGAGCCCCTGGGTTGGGCGCTGAAACAGGGTGATCCCGACTTCCTGAACTGGGTCAACAATTTTCTCTCCCAGATTAAGGGTGATGGCCGCTATGACAAGATCTATAACAAGTGGATCACCGGCACCGACTGGATCAAGGACGTTCAGTAGAGATCTTAAACACTTTATGCGTTCCGGGGGGCTGATATAGCCCCCCGTACCTTGTTAAACTAATATTGATAGGGTCGCAAAAAGTCCATTCGTGGCTTTTTGCTCCACGGAAAGCGAAAAGTGTCATTTTCGCTTTCCTTACAAATCAATGACTTACATTGCCGGTCATTGATTTGGGCGCCCCACCCGGGGCGCATTGATGACTTTTTGCGAAGTCATCAATGATCACGCGCTAAGATTAAAGTTTGGTTCATCCGGGAAATGAGTATCTGGAGCCTGATGAGGTTCTTCGACAGGCTCCCAGGTAATTAAAAGCCTTAACGCAGAGGGCCGCAGGTAGCGCCACCTTCCAGGCGCTGTCGCTAAGGGCCGCGGTTGAACCCCAGATCCGGTTTTTTCTAAGACCTGACTGCGAAACTCTGCGGGACGTGCGGCCTACCAGTGGGCCGCCTCTGCGTAACTCTGCGTTAATGCTTTCAACCGCTTCTACTGAAACTGCGCACGAGGGTGAGAGCAACCAGGTACGCATTATCCGGAAGACCCTTAAAAGAAAAAGGCCTGCATGATGATTTTCATGCAGGCCCTTTTCTTAATTTCTTTACGCTTTCAACCAGGCAAACTCGGGCCACTCGGCTCCACCTAGTGGG
>JAHOYU010000092.1 GCA_019038625.1 Candidatus Latescibacterota bacterium
CATAAACTCGATAATCTGTTCCCTGCTCTTCAACCATACACCGGCGACATGCCGTTTCATCCTGATCGATCCAAAAAGGCTGGAGCTGATCACATATAACAAGATCCCTCATCTCCTCCACCCGGTGATCACCGAAGCGAGGCAGGCCCTGAAAGTACTGAACTGGATGACGATCGAGATGGACAGACGGTACAAGCTTCTGGCGCAGTTCGGGGTGAAAAACATAAAGAGCTACAATAAAAAAGCTGACATTGAAAAACTGATCGACAGGGATACAGGGGAGGAAGTGGGGAATCTTCCCTACTATGTCTGTGTTATCGACGAACTCGCCGATATAATGGTGACTCTCGGAAACGAGATATATCCTCCGATAACCAGGCTTGCCCAGATGGCAAGAGCTGTAGGTATTCATCTGGTATTTGCGACACAGAGGCCTTCAGTGGATGTAATAACAGGCCTTATCAAGGCGAACTTTCCCTCACGGATAGCATTTCAGGTGACCTCAAAGACTGATTCCAGGACTATCCTCGATGTCAACGGAGGAGAGACTCTGCTCGGAAACGGTGACATGCTGTACCTTCCCAAGAATCTTCCGAGCCCGGTGAGGATACAGGGAGCGTATATATCCGAGGACGAAGCAGAGAGCGTGGCCGATTACTGGCGTGGGTTTATCGGTCGTGATACAGAACTCGATCTTAAAGAACAGACGATGGTCGGACCTGATGGTGAGGCTGATATAGATGACGAACTATACGAAAAAGCCAGAGAACTGGTTATTATGCATCAGCAGGGGTCTATTTCCCTGGTGCAAAGAAGATTGAGAGTCGGGTACGCCA
This sequence comes from Candidatus Latescibacterota bacterium, assembly GCA_019038625.1. Lineage (NCBI taxonomy): Bacteria > Pseudomonadati > Candidatus Latescibacterota > Candidatus Latescibacterota bacterium. The sequence goes on from JAHOYU010000092.1 coordinate 837, forward strand.
GGGCGGCTCGGTTGATCGATATGCTCGAGCAGTCAGGCGTCGTGGGACCGTTCGAAGGCTCAAAGGCTAGAGAAGTGCTTGTGAGCCGGGAAGAATATGAAGGCAGTTGATGAAATAAGGTCTGTCGGAAGTTTTCACTTCTTCAACCTTGGATGCTCGAAAAACCTTGTAGACGCGGAACGCGTGGCAGGCTCGCTTGAGGAACGCGGGTGGCAATACAAGGAAGATCCAGCCCTGGCATCACTTCTTGTAATAACTACATGCGCTTTTATCTCGATAGCTGAAGAAGAATCGGTCGGAGAGATCATTCGGGTCGCATCCGGGAAAGAAGGCTGGCAGAAGCTGGTTGTTCTCGGTTGCATGGTCACTCGCGAAGGCGATGAGCTTGGCGACCTGTTTCCGGAAGTGGACCTGTTTCTTCCTGTCGATGAGATGATGAGGCTGCCGGAGGTGGCGGACAGCCTGGTCGGTCCGGTTGGTCAGGAGCAAGGGCGTCCCGTGAAAGTTTCGGGAGAATGTCTGTCCCATCCAGGAGGAAGGCGACTGTTTACCATTCCTCACCTTGCCTACCTGAAAATTGCTGAGGGATGCTCCAACCATTGCTCTTACTGTACGATACCCGATATCAGGGGAGAGCTTAGAAGCGAAGACCACGATGAGATGCTGGAGGAAGCCATAGCGCTGGCCAGAGCAGGAGTGAAGGAACTGGTGCTGATAGCGCAGGACACCTCTGCCTATGGCCAAGATTCCGGGAACGTTGATGATCTATACCGGCTTGCGGGCGAAATAGGCAGAGTCGAGGGTATCGAATGGATAAGACTGATGTATCTTCATCCGGCTCACCTGGACACAGGCAGGATCGAAGCCCTGATATCGGCTGAAACGATCATACCTTACCTCGATATACCAGTGCAGCATGTATCGGATCGTATTCTGAAGGATATGGGCAGGGGCTATCAGAGAAAAGACCTGGAAGATCTATTCGGCAAGTTAAGAAATATGGATCGTCGTGTAGTTCTCCGAACGACTGTGATGGCTGGTTTTCCCGGTGAGACTGAGGATGAATTCAACGAACTTCTCGATTTCATCGAAGAGCAGAAGTTTGACCATCTTGGCGTCTTTACATTCTCTCCTGAAAGAGGGACGACTGCATCCTCGATGAAAGGGCAGATCGATTCTGACCGTGCCCTGGCGAGGATGGATGAGATCGCTTCTGTCCAGATGGATATTTCACACGACAGGCTGATATCACTGATGGGGACATTGCAGAACGTCATAGTAGACGGATATATTGAGGATAACGAATCGCCCCTTCCCGGTGTATGGGGGACAGGCAGGTATTATGGTCAGGCTCATGATGTTGATGGAGTGACCTTCCTTTCGGGAAGGAAAGCGAATCGGGGGGAGATAGTAAAGGTCAGGATCAATGAAGTAGAAGCCTATGATCTTTTCGGGAAGGTTGAATAGATTTAGATTGACATTTATCCGCAATTACTGAATATAATTAGCGTTAAGCTGAAGAGATATGGTTCCGATAACTTAAGATAGATAGTCTGACGAAAATAATACGGAGGTCATACTTGAGCATTTTCAGACGAGAGAGGGTGTTATCCAGGACAGCGATGTTGCTCTGCCTCTCCTTGCTGTTTGCCGCCATTCCAGCAATGAGTGAGCCGCACGGGACAGGGGAGAAACTAGCTACAAACTATGAGATCCTTGAGAAGATATCCGGGCAGGCCATCGATGAACTCAAGGATAATATGCCTCGTATAGATGAAGATAAACTCGTACTTCTTGTCAAAAGTAAGGGCGCCGGTGCGATCGACGATGTTTTCACTAACGTACTTATCAGAAAATTCACAGAAGCCGGGTTTAGAGTGACCACAAAAGTGCCGACGGCTGGACAGGACGAGGCATTCCACGATTATGAATTCAACTATCAGATAGTCAGGTTTCTCATCAAGTATCCCGATATCGACAGAAGTTACTGGGTCGGCTCGAAGAAAGTAGAAAGGTTGGCGGAGGTCGGTATCTTTGCCCAGTTGACTGATGGGACCACTGGAGATATCGTCTGGGTGGGGGAGACTCGAAAGGACTATGAGGATACTATAGCCTATTCTCTTCTGGAAAGAGTAGAGGATCCACAACAGTCTTTCACTATGCCGGATCGCAAAGAGATAAAATGGGGTAAGGCGGCCGAGGCCTTTGTAGTGACAGGGATCGTTACGGGTCTTATCTATCTGTTTTTCTCGAACCAGACAAGTAATGAATGACCCACGACACCCGGGAGGGCGGTGCGTTATCTTCAGTCGTGACCGGGGTAGAATACTATCCTCAATATTGTTGATCGTGATGCTGGTGACATCTGGCTGCGGGCAAAAGTCCACATTGGAGCAGGCCTCTAATGAGTTCGACAATGGAAATTTCAGGGAAGCAATTTTTGTTTTAAGGCACCATTTTCGAAAAAACGGTCAGCGGAGTCCGGAACTTTTGTTCATGGAGGGAAGATCTCTACTCGCTCTTGGCAGGGAGGCTGAGGCAGATAATTCTTTTGCCGAGATTTACAGCATAGATAGCACATGGGCTCCTGCGATTGCGGAGATATTTCAGTCTGAAGCGATCGCGAGTCTTGAGAGAGGACTGGAAGCGCGGGGAAGACGTTTCGTCATCAGGGCTTCGAATTACGAGAGAAACCTCGATTTCGGCAGCTACAACTCGATGGCAGGCAAAATGTTGCTCGACAGGAAAGATTACGAAGGGGCAATTTACTATTTCGAAAACTACCTTGCTACAAGCTCGGACTCGGCTGGGGCGGCCGAGGTGATGATGGATCTGGGAACCGCCTATGAGGAAAGGGAAGAAAAACTTAAAGCAATAGATCTGTACAGGATATTTCAGGCAAGATATCCACGGAGCCGTCTTGTATCGACGGCCAAATGGAAACTTGAAAACCTGCTTCTCAGCGCCGGAAAGGAACTCTATTCAGGTGGTGAGACTGAGGAGGCGGAGAATCTTCTTCTTGAACTTTCCGCGACAGCCAGCAATCCTCTTGTCCAGGAGAAAGTCGATTTCATGCTGGCAGAGATCTTTGAATCCAGGCACGAACTTGAGCGTGCGATTGAATACTACTCGAAAGTGGTTCACATGAACCTCGGCTCGAGCGGAAGATTGGTGGAAAAGGCGAAAGAAAGGATCGTGGATCTTGAGAAGGCGAGATAGAAATACAAGGATGGCCCTGTCCGCGGCGCTGGTCGTTGTGATGTTTCTGGCTTCATGCGGTGGGGCCTATACAGCCAAGAGAATACCCGAAGCAGATGAGAAGATAGTGTTGGCGGGCAAATTGTTCGATAAAGAAAAATATGGGCAGGCAGCAGTAGAGTACAAGGATTTTCTCGCAGATTTCGCGGGGGATGAAAGGGGCGATCTTGCCCAGTACCGTCTCGCCGAATGCTATAGGCTGGATGGCGATTATCCTCTCGCGTCTCTCGAATATAGAATACTGATCAACGACTACGGTTATAGCGAATATATAGACGATGCTTTTTACCTCGAAGGTCTGAGTGCCTTTATGCAGCATCTTCGGCCTGAAAGAGAACAGTCCAAGACATTCGAGGCGTTGTCGAGGATCAACCGTTTTCTTGAGATATTTCCCAATAGCCCGAGGAGAGCTGAGGCCGAGGAAACGCGAAAAAATATCTACGATATACTTGGAGAAAAGGATTTCAAAAACGCGCAGCTCTATTTTTCAGGAAAGAACTACAACGCAGCCCTGTTATATTTCGATAAAGTAGTAAACAGTTATTCATCCACTGTATGGGCTGTCAGAAGCCGTTACTACAGGGGTAGGATCGCCGAAGAAAATGGCGATGTCTCCCTCGCCCTGAAGGAATACGGCGAGGTTGTCTCCTCTACTCATGAATTCGACGAGAAGGAGGAAGCCGGCGCGAGGATCAGAGACCTCACCGGGGGGCAGAGCAGTGAAGAGCAGGGATAAGATAGGGCTTTTTGGCGGCTCATTCGACCCCATCCATAATGGACATCTAATCCTCGCGCAGACCGCGATGGAGTACGCCGGATTGGAACACGTATATTTTATTCCTACTGCTTTTCCGCCACACAAAAGAACAGCTGTGATCGCGGGTTTTGAAGACCGGCTGAAAATGGTCGAGCTGGCTATTACGGACAACACTCGATTCGAGATCTCCCTTCTTGAAAAAAAAGACGATGTATCATTTACATGGGAATCTGTCATGCATTTCAAGGATAAGGGATACGACAGAAAACATGTTCACCTTCTTATAGGTGGGGATTCTCTCAGGGAAATAACAAGATGGAGGAGGCCCGACCTGATTTTTGAAAATTCGACAATAGTCGCAATGAAGAGACCAGAATATTCAATGGATTGCAATCTCCCGCGAGAAGCGGCAGTTATCGTTTTCAGCGAGGGAGCCAATGATATCTCGTCCACACTTGTCAGGTCGACGGTCGGAGAAGGTGGTTCGATCCGGAATCTCGTGCCGGACCGGGTCGAGCAGTATATCAGCGAGAAGTCCATTTATCTGGTTCAGGGAGAGGAAACGAAATGACTCTTTTCCTCATTGACGGACATGCGATCGCCTACAGGTCGTACTACGCTTTAATCAGGAATCCACTCACAAATTCGAGTGGAGAGAATACCAGTGCTGTCTATGGTTTCGTCAGGCTCATCCTCAGATTACTGGAAAAATATTCTCCCGACCATATTGTCGTGACGTTCGATTCTGAGGAGGAGACCGGAAGGCACCAGCAATACGAGGAATACAAGGCCAACAGGGACCCGATGCCGGATGAGTTGCAGCATCAGATACCCATTATTGAGGATCTGATGAAGGCTCTTGGGGTGCCTGTACTTTTCGCTCCTGGATATGAAGCAGACGATATTATTGCGACTCTCACGAGGGAAGCTGAAAAAGATGGCTTGGATGTGAGGATAATCTCCAGCGATAAGGATCTTTTTCAACTCCTGAGTAAAAAAGTGAAAATGATCAGGCCTTCTAAAGGAAATGACCTCGAGGACGAGGCCGGACCCGAATACCTCAAAAAACGGTTCGGCCTTAAGCCCTCGCAGATAATAGATCTTCTGGCGATGATGGGGGACAGCGCGGACAATATACCCGGCGTGAAAGGGATAGGTGAAAAAACAGCACTGGCTCTTCTGGAGAAGTACGGGTCTCTTGATGAGATCCTCCAGAATGCTGAAGAGATCGAGCCCGCCCATGTAAGCCGGAAGATATCTGAGGGCAGAGAGGACGCGATCTTCTCGAAATCTCTTGTCGAGCTGGTCGATGTTCCCCTCGAGACGGGATATGCGGGGATGATAAAGCGCGATATGGATGAGGAGAAGGTCACAGAGATCCTTCTGGAC
>JAHOYU010000093.1 GCA_019038625.1 Candidatus Latescibacterota bacterium
CAAAGCCCAGAAGATCGATTCGACATGGCGGTCCGAAAGGTACTGGATGTTCTTCGACTGATCAGGAGACTCTATGAGGACCTCGTGAGCCCCGACCCCCCGCATCATATCATAGATACCGTCACCTCTCTTGTCGAGATCACCTTCGATCTGAAGAGCGGGAAATTTGTTGGGTACTACCCGAACACTCCACCCTTCCTTGTCGGGCAAAGATTTCGGCTCTCTATAGGCAAGGACTTCAGGTGGCGTCTTGTCTTCATTCCCATTGCAAAAGGGACAGAATCCGCCTTTTGGAGGCAATTTTTCTCTCTTGAAATCGTCTGGCCTTTTGCCCCTTTCGGTGGAGATAATAACCCACCGTTCCATTATCGGGCTCTTGCGTAACTCAGGCATTTGGTATTGTCTCCTTCCTGAGACTCTGTTGCTATTTTCTAATTGTCGTTTTGACTATCCAGCAGTCAGGATACTCTTCTGCCAGCCTTATTCTCGCGTCAGAAGCTTCATCTCTCCCGGGAAAGTCACCCACCCGGACCTTATAAAGACTACCTTCATAATCTATATATACTGCAAGTCCTGTTCCTGCCATTAATTTTTTCTTGAACTGTTTTGCTATCTCCAGTTCTGAAGAAGCGAATACCTGAACCCTGTAACCTAACGCGAACTTTTCCACGACAGGGGGCTCTTCATTAATATCCTTTACCGAAAATGTGTCAGGCTTCGTTTTCTCAAGTTTGTCAAGCACTTCAGTCACTTCTTCGATGTCATCATCCTCAAGGACTTCCTCGTCAATATCGTATACTTCTTCCAGTTCCTCTTCCAATGGTACGACTCTGTCCTCCGACTGAGAAGATTCCCGAACAGCTGGCACCCTGTTTCCTGTTTCGGTCTTCGTACAGCCTGCCTGAAGAAAAAGAATCATTAAAATTGTCAGTGATAATAAATACCCGCGGTTCCCTGAGATTCTCATCATGGCTCTCTACCTCCATATCCGGAACTTGTCAGCCTTCTCCGAACTTTGATTATCAGAAATAACGCTACCTGTCAATTAAATTGAAGATCGGCTCAGGCTGGCACCCCGTGTCTGCGCCTTCAATCCCATCCCATCCGGTCATGTCCGGGGGTGCTTTTTCACTCTATTCATCAGGCTCAGATAGAATTTCTCCGTCCGTTCTGCCACTGAATCCCAACTGTACTCGTCTTCGACCCTCTTTCTTCCAAGACTTCCCATCCGGGAGGCTGCCCCATCATCAAGGGCGATCATCTCCCTCACGCCCCTCGCAAGATCGATTTTATCTCCACCTCTGAATACAGCTCCAATTTTCCCTGCAACCTCAAGATTTTCCGGAATATCGCTGATCAGCACCGGCCTTGAAAAACTCATCGCCTCTATCAGTGAGATCGGAAGGCCTTCTACCAGTGAAGGAAGGATGTAAAAAGCGCAGTGAGCGTACAGTTCGTCCAATCGTTCCCCGGTGACATATCCCGGGAATATCACTCGATCGTCGGCGATCTCATGCAATCTCCGGGCGTATTCGACTTCGAATCTCTCGTCACCCACGATGACAAGTTTCATTTCAGTATTTATCTCAGACCAGGCCTCAAGTAGAGTATCGAACCCTCTCTCGACAATGAACCTGCCAACGGTAAGGATAAATCGGCCACTTTCGATTCCCGATCCGAGGAGATCCTTGAACGGAGGGGTTTCTCTGAGAGTGGCACCGTTCGGAATGTATACGACTTTCGAAGAATACTTCGATGACAACTCTTCCGCCATCAGTTTAGAGACGGCTATTGTCGCACTGGCCGACCTGACTGCCCGTGACTCGCCCTTATGTAAAAGGTGTTTTGCTACTCTTCCCCACTTGCTCTGTCTGTAATCGAGGGCGTGAACTGTGGAAACAGTCACCTTTCCCACTATCACAGGTATGC